>NZ_JBSFGB010000020.1:0-183669 GCF_053596375.1 Streptomyces sp. NPDC001709
CTCGACGACCTCGGCGCCCCGGGCGGCCAGCGCGGTGCGCGCGGCGGCCACGACGGCGTCGTCGGCGTACCCCTCGGGCGCCACGACACGAACGTCGAGCGCGGCGGCGAGGGAGCCGATGGCGAACGCGTACGAGGCCCGCTCGCGGACCTTGCGGTAGCGGGAGTTGACGGCCACCGGGGCGGGCGGCACCGTGATGCCGGTGATCAGCGCACCCGGCGGCAGGGCGGTCTCGTGCTGCGGGGTGTCCCCGACGGGCAGGTAGAAGTCGGCCAGCGGCACCTCCCCCGGGCCGTCGGCCGTTTCGAAGCGGACGACGGCGTCGAAGGCGGTGAGGGCCACGGCCATGTCCGAGGGGTGTACGGCCACGCAGTGGTCGGAGGCGCCGAGGACGGCGTGGTTGTGGTGTTCGCCCTCGATGGCGGGGCAACCGCTGCCGGGCACACGCTTGTTGCAGGGTTTGGTGATGTCGGTGAAGTAGCCGCAGCGGGTGCGCTGCAGCAGGTTCCCGCCGACCGTGGCCATGTTGCGCAGTTGCCCGGACGCGCCGGCCAGCACGGCCTGCGCGAGTGCCGGGTAGCGGCGCCGGACCTCGGGGTGGGCGGCCAGGTCGCCGTTGGTCACGGTGGCCCCGATGTGCAGCCCTCCCCCGGGCGTCGACTCGATCGCGCCGAGCGGGAGTTCGCGGATGTCCACGAGCCGGGCAGGGCGCTCGACACCGGCTTTCATGAGGTCGACGAGGTTGGTGCCGCCGCCGAGGAAGCGGGTGTCCGGATCGGCGCCGAGCAGGGCGACGGCGCCGGCGACGTCGCAGGCCCGCTGGTAGTCGAACTCCCTCATGCCACGGCCTCCTTCGCCTCCGTGAGGGCATCGGGGTGTTCCTGGTCCGTCCGGGCTTCCGCCGCGCGCGCCACCGCCTCGACGATCGAGACGTACGCGCCGCAGCGGCACAGATTGCCGCTCATCCGCTCCCGGATCTCGTCGGCGGTCAGGGAGGGTGGACCCGCTTCGGGGCGGACGTCTTCGGTGGCGGCGCTCGGCCAGCCCGCCGCGTGTTCCTCGATCGCTCCGATCGCCGAACAGATCTGTCCCGGAGTGCAGTAGCCGCACTGGAAGCCGTCCAGATCGAGGAAGGCCTGCTGCACGGGGTGCAGCCGGTCACCGTCGGCCACGCCTTCGATGGTGGTGATCTCGCGGTTCTCCGCCGCCACGGCCAGCTGCAGGCAGGCGACGGCCCGGCGACCGTCCAGCAGGACGGTGCAGGCCCCGCATTGCCCCTGGTCACAGCCCTTCTTGGTGCCGGTGAGATCGAGGCGCTCGCGCAGGGCGTCGAGCAGAGTGGTGCGGTGGTCGACGGGCAGTGTGTACTTCTCGCCGTTGATCTTCAAAGTGATGACACTGGACGTCGATGAGGCCATGAGGAGCTTCTTTCGCATTCCAGGACAGAAATTTCCAGGACAGGGCGTATCCAGGACGGACGGGAGGGGTCTGGCAGCCGGGTGCTGGGGTGGAAAAGTGGCAGCTGACTGCTGCTGTAGGGTCGCGTCCGCAGCTATCGTGGACGTAACCGGACAGCTGTCCATTACCTGGAAACGTAGCGGACAGCTGTCCGGTTAGCAAGGGCGGGGTTCGGCCACGCACCCCCGAGGAGGACGAGTGCCGCAGCAGAACGACTCACCCCGGCGCTCGGACGCGCAACGCAACCGTGAACGCATCCGGGAAGTGGCACTCGCCGAACTGTCACGGTGCGCGGATACCCCGCTGAGCGTGATCGCCAAGAAGGCCGGTGTCGGGCAGGGGACGTTCTACCGCAACTTCCCCAACCGCGAATCGCTCGTGCTCGAGATCTACCGCCACGAGATGCAGCAGGTCGCCGACAACGCGACGCACCTGCTCCAGACCCGGGCGCCCGATGAGGCGCTGCGCGCCTGGATGGACCGGCTCGCCGATTTCGCCATGACGAAGGCGGGTCTGGCCGACGCCATCCGCCAGGCCACCAGCACACCGGGCGGCCCGGCGAAGCCGCCCCCCACGCCGGTGACGGCAGCGGCCGAACTCCTGCTGCGCGCCAATGAGGAAGCCGGCACCATCCGACCCGGTGTCACCGCTGACGACTTCTTCCTCGCCATCGCGGGTCTCTGGCAGCTCGACGCACACGACGGCTGGCAGCCACGCGCCACCCGGCTCCTCGACCTGGTCATGGCCGGCCTGCGCGCGGGGGCACCCGGCACCTGAGCGCCGGGCTGCCGACAGCGGCCCCTGGGGGCGGATGGGCGCAACCGCGCGGGCATGGGGTGGCTCAGGCCCTCGCCGTTCAGACCCGAGTGCATGGGATCGCGCAGTCGGTCGCGGTGCCGGAGGGCTTGGTCCGGCGCCGACACCGAGCCGTACCCGCTCTCCATGGGGGCCAACGCCCCGCCGGCCGCCCGGCCGTCCCCACGCCTGGCCGACCTGGCGGGCCTCAGCCTCCCCGACGGATCACCCTCGGACCAAGGTCCCGTCACCCGCCGGCACGGCCCGACCGGGACGACCAGTCGCCGTGGCTGTGCGTGCAGCCCCTCAGCCGTACCGAGGCGGCGTACTGGTTCTCCGGCGACCGCAGCGCGGTCGGCGTGATCTTGCAGTCGCCGTCGCGGACGGAGGAGGCGATCACCTGGCGCCGCGCCGCTACGGCCTCGGCGTTGCGTAGAAGCGGGACAGACTCTGCAGGACGGCGGCCGGCTTCGTGCCGCCGTCCACCTCGATCGTGCCGTCGACGGTGATCTGGACACCGCCGGGCACGTCCTCGACCGAGGCGAGGCGGGCGGCGAGCCGTATGCGGGAGCCCACCTTCACGGGTGCGGGGAAACGCACCTTGTTCAGGCCGTAGTTGACCTTGGTGGTCACACCCTGGACGTCCAGCAGGTGCGTGAAGAGAGGGATGAACAGGGACAGGGTGAGGTAGCCGTGCGCGATCGGCGCGCCGAAGGGGCCCTGGGCCGCGCGCTCCGGGTCGGTGTGGATCCACTGGTGGTCGCCGGTGGCGTCGGCGAAGGTGTCGATGCGCTCCTGTGTGACCTCCAGCCACTCGCTGGTGCCCAGGTCGGTGCCGGCGAGCTTCTTCAGTTCGTCCAGGCCGTTGACGGTGATGGTCATGAGTCGCCTTCTTCTTCAGGGTGTCGGGGTGCCGTAGCGGTGGCGCACCCGGGACTTGAGGAGCTTTCCGGAGGCGGTGCGCGGGAGTTCGGCCGCGACCACCACCGACTTGGGGATCTTGTACTTGGCAAGCCGGCCGGACAGGGAGGCCAGCAGCTCGTCCGGGTCGAGTTCGGCTCCCGCGGCAGGAACGACGACCGCGCGGGGCACCTCGCCCCATGTGTCGTCCGGGACACCGATGACCGCGCACTCGGCGATGCATGGGTGGGCGAGGAGGATGTCCTCTATCTCGGCGGGGTAGATGTTCTCGCCGCCGGAGATGATCATGTCCTTGATCCGGTCGACGATGTACACGTAACCGTCCTCGTCGACCCGGGCCGCGTCCCCGCTGCGGAACCAGCCGTCCGCGAAGGCGGCCTGTGTCTCCTCGGGCAGCCCCCAGTAGCCGGGCATGACATGCGGTCCGCGCACCACGACTTCGCCGGTCTCGCCGACGTCGACCTGGGTCAGGTCGGGGTGTACGACCCGTACGTCGCTGAAGAAGTGCGGTACGCCCGCCGAGCCCGCCTTGGCGACCGCGTGCTCCGCGTCCAGGAAGAGGGTGCCGGGCGCGGCCTCGGTCATGCCGTAGCCCTGGAGGAAGGTGAGCCCGCGCTCCTGGTAGGCGGCGATGAGCGGGGTCGGCACCGGTGATCCGCCGCAGGTGAGGATGCGGAGCGAGGAGAGGTCGGCGCCCGCCCAGCGCGGGTGCCGGGCGATCCGGTCGAACATCGTCGGTACCCCGAACATGAAGGTGATCCGGTGCCGTTCGATCAGCTCGAAGGTCCTCTCCGGGTCGAAGGCCTCCACCAGGACACAGGTGCCGCCCTTGAGCAGCACCGGCAGGGTCAGCATGTTCAGGCCCGCGGTGTGGAACAACGGGGCGGAGACCAGCGCGCGTTCGCCGGCGGTCAGGTCGTGGTCGACCAGGACGTTGACGGCGTTCCAGGTCAGATTCCCGTGGGTGAGCATCGCGCCCTTGGGGCGGCCGGTCGTCCCCGAGGTGTACATGATGACGCAGGTGTCGTCGAGGGTGACCGGTTCGTCGATCGGCTCGTCGGACGCGGAGGCCAGGGCCTGTTCGTATGCGTCGCCGGTCTCGATGTACGTCCGTACGCCGGTGCTGTCCGGAAGTCCCGCGACGAGCCCGGCGTGTGCGGGGCCGTGCACGAGGGCCTTGGCGCCGGAGTCGGCGAGCTGGTAGGCGATCTCCGGGCCGGTGAGGCGGGTGTTGAGGGGGACGAAGACGGCGCCGAGGGTGCCGGCGGCGAACAGCGTCTCCAGATAGGCGGGGTGGTTGGGGCCGAGGTGGGCGATGCGGTCGCCGCGTCTGACGCCACGGGCGCGCAGGGCGTGGGCGAGGCGGGTGACGCGTGTGTGCAGGGTGCGGTAGTCGGTGGAGTGATCACCGTGGATCAGGGCGGTGCGGTGCGGGGTCTTGCGGGCCCGGCGGGCGGGCCACGAACCCAGTCCCTCGTTGCGCATCCGACGCCCCTTACGGTTTCGTCAGCCCGAGCAGACGGGCGGCGTTCTCCTTGAGGATCTTGGGCCTGACCTCGTCCTTGACGGAGAGCTTCGCGAAGTCGGCCAGCCACCGGTCCGGGGTGAGCACCGGGAAGTCGGAGCCGAACAGGACCTTGTCCTTCAGCAGCGTGTTGGCGTACTGGACGAGCTGCGGCGGGAAGTACTTCGGCGACCAGCCGGAGAGGTCGATGTGCACACCGGGCTTGTGGGTCGCCACCGCCAGGGCCTCGTCCTGCCAGGGGAACGACGGGTGCGCCAGGATGATCTTCAGATGCGGGAAGTCGGCGGCGACGTCGTCCACATGGAGCGGGTTGGAGTACTTCAGGCGGATGCCGCCCCCGCCGGGGACTCCGGCGCCGATTCCGGTCTGGCCGGTGTGGAAGAGCGCGATGGTGCCGGTCTCCTCGATCACCTCGTACAGGCCGTACGTCACCGAGCGATCGTCGGGGAAGAAGCCCTGGATGCTGGGGTGGAACTTGAAGCCCTTCACCCCGTACTCCTCGACCAGCCGCCGGGCCTGCCGTACGCCCGCCTTTCCCCGGAAGGGGTCGATGGAGGCGAAGGGGATGAGGACGTCCGCGTTGGCTGCGGCGGCCTCGGCGACCTCCTCGTTGGGGACAGGCGCGGTGCCGGTGGCGGACTCCGCGTCCACCGTGAAGATCACGGCGGCCATCCGTCGCTCGCGGTAGTAGGCGGCGGTCTCCTGCAGGGTGGGCTTCCGTTTGCCCTCGACCTTGAAGTAGGCGGAGGAGGCGTCGTGCAGATGGTCGTCCAGGGAGGAGTGGCCCTTGGCGGAGACCTCCGCGTGGGTGTGGATGTCGATGGCGACCAGGTGCTCAATGTCCATCATGCCTCCGGGATCTTCGGGGCGGGGATGCCGACCGTCTGCGGCTCGGCGCCGACCGAGCCGGGCCAGGAGTCGGCCAGGCCGTCGGGCGTCCAGCCGCCGTCGGCGTACGCGGTCCGGATCTCCTGGGGATGCGACCAGAGCGCCACCTTGTCGCCGCCGATGCCGATGCACTGGCCGGTGATGCCGCGGGCGGCGTCCGAGGCCAGGAAGGGGACGAGGGCCGCGCAGTCCTCCGGGGTGCCGAAGCCCTCGCCCTTGCGCAGGAAGGCCGGCAGCGGTTCGCCGTTCTTCAAGGCCTCGACATACGGGGCGAAGGCGGGGATGGTCTCGGTCATCGCGGTCGCGGCGACCGGCACGATCGCGTTGACGGTGATGTGCGCGCGGGCCAGTTCCATCGACCAGGTGCGGGCCATGGCGGCGATCCCGGCCTTGGCGGCGGCGTAGTTGGTCTGGCCGAAGTTGCCGCGCTGCCCGGCCGGGGAGCCGACGAGGACGAGCGTGCCGCCCTCGCCCTGCTCGCGCATGCGGACGGCGGCGGCGCGGGCGCAGGTGAAGGTGCCCCGGAGGTGGGTGGTGAGCACCGCGTCGAAGTCGTCGTCGGTCATCTTCCACAGCACCTTGTCGCGCAGGATGCCGGCGTTGGTGACGAGGATGTCGAGTCGGCCGAACTCCTCGACGGCTCGGTGCACAAGACGGTCGGCCGCCTCGGCGGTGCCGACCGGGACCACCTCGGCCACGGCGGTGCCGCCGGCCTCGGTGAGGGACTTGACGGCCTGTTCGGCCACGGCTTCGTCGATGTCGTTCACGACCACGGACGCGCCGTGGGCGGCGAGGGCTTGGGCGTAGGCGAGGCCCAGGCCACGGCCGCTGCCGGTGACGACGGCGGCCTTGCCGGTCAGATCGATGGTGGACACGAGCGGGTCCCTTCGCATGGGGTGCGCCGGTCCGGCGCGGGGTGGCGGCTTGGAGATCGAAGCTAAGAGCAATAATTGTTGTCGTCAATAGTTGTTGGTGACCTTCGGGTGCGTCATGCTGGGATCCGCACGCGAGACCAGCCCTGCGGGAGCCGAGACCAACGCCCGCCGGGGACCGAGACCAGGGAGCCCGCCATCACCCGCCAGCACATCGACAACCCCACCCCCATCGACGCCGACGAGCCGTGGATGCGGACGCTGCACGCGGACACGGGCTATCTGCTGTACCGCCTCGGCCTGCGCTCCGGCCAGTTGTTCAACACGTTCCTGCAGGAGTCGGGGCTGCGGCTGCGGCACTACGCCGTGCTGCGCTTCCTCGCCACCTGCGAGGGCGCTCTGCAACGCGAGCTGAGCGCACGGCTCGGTTACGACCCGAGCGCGATCGTCGGGCTGGTGGACGACTTGGAGAAGCAGGGCTTCGCGGAGCGCCGCCCCGCCCCCGACGACCGCCGCAGCCGCATCGTCGTCCTGACCGAGGACGGCCGCGCGTTCCTCCGGGACACGGACCAGGCGGGCCGGCGCGTGACCGACGAGTTGCTCACCCCGCTCTCCCCCGCCGAACGGGAGACCCTGCACGCGCTGCTGCTGCGTGTCGCCGGGAACGGGCTGGACTGACGCGCGGGGGGCCAGGCATCCGGCCGTGACCACCGACCACCCCGCGTCGATCTGCCGGTGCCCGCCACGGCGGAGGGCTCGGGGCCCGCGCCGCCTCGTAAGGTATCCGCGTGACCGGTCCCGTCCCCCGCCCCCAGTCCCTCCTGCTCAGCTTTCTCGGTGACGAGGTGCTGGGCCGTGGGGTGTGCGTGTACACGGGGAGTGTCATCGAGGTGTTCGGGCGTGCCGGAGTCGGCGAGCAGGCCACCCGGTCCACCCTCACCCGCATGGTCGGCCGCGGTCTGCTGAGCCGTCGGCGCGAGGGCCGGCGCACCTACGTCGGCCTCACCGACCGCTCGGAGGCGATCCTGCGCGACGGCGAGCGGCGCATCTGGAAGACGGGCGCGGTCAACCGGGACTGGGACGGCACCTGGACCCTGCTCGGCTTCTCGCTGCCGGAGTCGTGGCAGCGCCAGCGGCACGATCTGCGCTCCCAGTTGACGTGGGCGGGCTTCGGTGCGCTGTTCAGCGGGCTGTGGATCGCGCCGGGCGAGGTCGACGTCTCCGGGATCGTCGCCGAACTGGGCCTGGCCGCGCATGTGAAGGTCTTCCGTGCCCACGCGGACACCGGCATGGACATCGCCGAGATGATCGACGACACCTGGGACCTGCGTGAACTGGCCGTCCGCTACCGGGAGTTCGACGCGTCCTGGCGGCCGTACGCGGCGGGCGGCGCGGACCTGGCCGGAGCGGACGCCCTCGGGTTGCGCCTGCGGCTGACCGCCGAGTGGCTCCAGGTCATCCGCAGCGACCCGCGACTGCCCGTGCGGCACCTGCCGGCGGACTGGCCCGCGGCCGGTGCGGAGCAGACGTTCCGCGCGGTCCACGCCCTGCTGGAGGATCCTGCCCGGGACGCGGCGCGCCGGCTGATCGAGACGATTCCGGCGGCGTAGCCCTCGCGGAGCGCCTTTCCCTCGCCTCGTCCGTCCGCGCACCCCACACCCAAGCGATGTTGTGCATTGCATTGACGGCCGCAAGAAATCAGCCCTACATTCCTGGCACCTTCGTTCAGTGCACTGAGCATCTGCCCAAGTCCCGCTCCGCAGCCGCCCAGAAGGAGCCGACGCCATGCGCGCCAGCACCCCCCGCCGCACTCCCCGAACCCGTCTGCGCATCGCCCTGGCCGCTGTGGCCACGCTGGCGTCCGCGCCCCTCGCCACGCTCCCCGCCCCTGTCGCCCGGGCTGACACCGGGACCACGCTCCTCACCGGCACCCTCTCCGACGGCGCCACCTGGATCGCGGACGTCCCCGCCCGCTGGAACGGCACCCTGCTGCTGTTCAGCCACGGCTTCGGCCCGACCCTCGCCAACGACGCCCCCTCCGAGGCCGTACGCACCGAGTTGCTCGCCGAGGGCTATGCGATGGCCGGGTCGTCGTACGACCCCCATGGCTCGATGTGGGCCCTGAACAGCGCCGAACGCGACCAGTTCGGCACGCTCGACGCCGTCGCCGCGCGGATCGGCGCCCCACGGCGGACCCTGGCCGTCGGCCAGTCCATGGGCGGGCTCGTGAACGCGCAGATCGCCCGCGACGGTGCGGGCCGCGTCGACGGCGCGCTCGGCCTGTGCGGCCTGGTCGCGGGCGCCACGGACCTGGACAACTACCAGCTCGACGCCGAGTACACCATCGCCCGGCTGCTGCTGCCGGGGCAGGACGTCGGCCTGGTCCGCTTCGGCTCCGCCGACGACGCCGCCGCCACCGCCACGAGGCTCACCGACGCCGTCACCACCGCCCAGGCCACTCCGCAGGGCCGCGCCCGGATCGCGCTGGCCGCGGCCTTCCTCAACCTGCCGGCCTGGGCTCCCGGGAGGGACCGGCCCGCGCCGGCCGACTGGGCGGGCCAGGAGGGGCAGCAGTACGCCTGGTTCGCGCAGGGCATCCTGTCGTTCGTCGAGGGCGGCCGGTACGCCGTCGAGCAGTCCGTCGGCGGCAACAACTCCTGGAACCGGGGCGTCGACTACGCCCGGCTGCTCGCCGGTTCCGTCCACGCCCCGCAGGTCCGCGCGCTGTACCGGGCGGCCGGGCTCGACCTGGGCGCCGACCTCGCCTCGCTGACCCGGGGCGCCTCGATCAGCGCCGACCCCGCCGCGGTCCGTACCGCGCAGCGCACCTCCTCCGCCGGTCAGGGCCTGGGCGTGCCGCTGCTGGACGTGCACACGATCGCAGACAACCTCGTCCCGGTCGAACAGGAACGGCGGTTCGGCGACCGGGTGCGGGCGGCCGGGGACGGCACGCTGCTGCGGCAGGCCTACGTCGAGCGGCAGGGCCACTGCACGTTCACCACGGCCGAGACCGTGGCCGCCCTGCACGCACTCGAACACCGCGTCACCACCGGCCACTGGGACGAGGCCGCGACACCGGCCGCGCTCCAGCGGTCCGCCACCGCGCTCGGTCTGGACGGGGCGGCGTACGCCCCGTACCGCCCGGCTCGACTCACGGTCGGCCGCGACCGGCCGACGTACCCCACCCGCCACTGACGTTGGGACCCGCTCATGTCCGACGCATCCGCCGCCCCGCGCAGTTCGCTCCCCCTCGGCACACTCGTCGCCGGCTGTCTCGCCGTGTGTCTCGCCCAGATCGGGCTGGCCATACCGGCCACCCTCAACGGGCTGTTCCAGGAGCACCTCCACCCGATGGGCTCCCAACTGACCTGGATCTCCGACGCGTTCCTGCTGCCCGTCGCCGTCCTCGAACTCAGCTTCGGCGTGCTGGGCGACCTCTTCGGCCGCAAAGGGCTCCTCGTCGGCGGCGGCGCGCTGATGTGCGCGGGAGAGGTCGTCGCCGCGAGCGCCTCCGGCATCCATCAGCTGTGGGTGGGGCAGGCGCTGGCCGGTCTCGGCGCCGCCGCGCTCTTCCCCACCTCGCTCGCCATGATCGCGGCCGGCACCCACACCGGCGCCCGGCGCGCCCGCGCCATCGCCCTGTGGGCCTCCAGCCTCTCCGCGGGCGGCTTCCTCGCTCCGCTGCTCGGTGGTGTCACCGGCACCTACGGCTCGTGGCGGTCGGCGTTCGTGGTGGTCGCCGTGCTGGCCGCGGTCAGCGCCCTCGTGAGCCTGTGGCTCGCCACCAACTCCCGGGCACCCGAGGGGCGTTCACTCGACATCGGCGGCCAGATCACCATCGGGGTCGGCCTGTTCGCGCTGCTGTACGCCGTCATCCAGGGGCCGACGGACGGCTGGGGATCGGCTCCGGTGGCCGTGGCGTTCGTGATCGCCGCTGTGTTCCTCGGCCTGTTCGTGGCGGCCGAGAGCCGGGCCCGCTCTCCCCTCCTGCGCCTGGACCTGTTCCGCAACCGCTCGTTCGCGATCGCGTCGGTCGTCGCGGTCGTGGGCATGTTCAGCTTTCTGGGCACGGCCTACGCGGCGAGCATCCGGCTCGGCCCCATCCAGCACCAGAGCCCGATGCGCACCGCCTTCGCGTTCCTGCTGCTCAACGGCATCACCCCGGTCCTCACCCCGCTGACCTCCCGGCTGCTGCACCGGCTGCCCGCGCGGACGCTGCTCACCGCCGGTCTGGCGCTGATCGCCACGGGGGACTTCCTGGCCGCCGGGCTCGACGTCGGCGACCGGAACCTGACCTCGCTGATCCTGCCGCTCGGACTGGTCGGTGTCGGCTTCGCCTTCACGGTGTCGTCGATCACCGCGACCGCCGTCGACACGGTCCCGGTGCCGCTCGCGGGCATGGCCAGCGCCGCCACCAACCTGCTGCGCGACTTCGGCTTCACTCTCGGCCCGGCGGTCATCGGCGCGGTCGCACTGAGCCAGGCGGCGTCCCGGGCGACCACCTCGCTGGCCACCTCATCGTCCCTGAACGCGGAGTCGAGGGCGGCGGCGCACGAAGTGCTGAAGGAGGGCGGCCCCCTCGCCCTGAACTCCGTCCCCGCCACCTCCCCACCGGGCGCGGCCCGCGCGTACGCCCTCGACGCCCTCGGCCACGGCTACGCGATCGGCTTCGTGGTGTGCGGCTCGGCCGCCCTGCTGTCGGCACTTGTGGTGCTGACGGCACTGCGCGGGCGTACGGCGCGGGAGAGCGCGTCGCAGGCGGAGGACGGCACCGAGCGGACGGTGATCGCCACGGGGTGACACCTGCTCGGCGCGTCGGTGGGTGCCGTGCGGGGAGCGCCGGGCGGCGCTCCCCGCACGGTCAGCGGTCGGCGGTGCCCGCCGCGTCGCGGTCGGCCGCGGCGGCCGCGGATTCGGCCGCGTCCACCTTCTTCCGCATCTCCGCCAGTTGCGAGGGCCCGATCTCCGCCGGTTGCGAAGGCCCGGCGGAGGGAGCCGTGGCGGACCCGGCGTCCGACGTGGCCTTCGGGGAGACGCCGTCGTGGTGGGCGCAGCCCGCGGTGAGCGCCACCAGCGCGGCGGCCGCCGTCGCCGTGCGGACCAGGAGCGGGACCCGCATCAACTGGTCGCCGTGCCGTTGCTGTGGGCCGCGCACCAGGTCTTGACGGAGGCCAGGTCCTTCTGGCGCTGCTCCAGGTTGGTCCGCAGCGACTTGCGGAAGTCCAGCCGGTTCTGGAGATAGGTGCCGATCTCGGTGTGGCCCGCCTTCTTCGCGTTGTCGACCCGCTTCTGCAGCCGTGCCACCGAGCCACGCGTGCCGGCGCCGGCGTCGAGCCGCTTCAGCGCCCGTGCGATCCGGCGGTCGATCTTCGGCACCCGCTTACACAGGACGCGGGCCCCGTCACCGGCCGGCTTCGCGGTAGGTGTGCTGTCGGCCGCGGCGGCCGCCCCCGCCGTGCCGGCCAGGACGGCTGTCACGGCGAGCCCCGCGAGCAGCGTGCGCGTCGGTCGTCGTACGTACATGCGCCTCTCCGTTCACTTCCTCGGACGGCCAGTCGTCCGTCCTTCGTGCGGGGAGGCTAGGGAGCGTCTTTGGGGAAACTCTGTGACCGGTTCGTCCCGGCTGTGCCGATGAGCCAGTTCCGCCGGTCGGGAAGTCCGCCGCCGCCCGAGGGCAGCCTCACCTCGAAGCGGGCGCCGACGCCGTTCAGCCCGTCCGTCACCGTGACGCCGCCCCGGTGCAGTGCCGCCTGCTGGGCCACGAGCGTGAGACCGAGCCCGGAGCCCGCGCTGTCCGGGCCCCGCTGGAACCGCTCGAAGATCCGGCTCCGGGCGTCGGGCGGCACGCCGGGCCCGTGGTCGTCCACCGTGATCAGGACCTGGTCCGCCGCCCGGCGCACGCCCAGCCGGATCCATGCCCGGCCCCTCGTGTCCCGGCCGTGGGTCAGGGCGTTGCCGAGCAGGTTGTCCAGCAGCAGCCTGAGGCCCGGCTCCCAGCCGTGCACGGTGAGCCCGGGGGCGGCGTCCAGCGTGATCTCGGCGTCCGGGTCCCGGCGGCGTGCCTCGGCTGCGGCCGCGTCCGCCACGTCGGCGAGGTCGACATCGCGGAACGCCTCCGCCTCCACCAGGTCCCCGCGGCCCAGCTCACGCAGCATCACGAGCAGGCCGAGCAGCCGGGCGTGTTCGCGCCGCAGGTCGGCGAGGACCTCGGTGAGGTCGGCCGCGGGCAGGTCCGGGTGGTCGGCGAGGATGTCGAGGTTGGTGCCCATGCTCATCAGCGGGGTGCGCAGTTCGTGCGCCGCGGCGGCGGAGAAGGAGCGGGCGGTGTCCAGGGCCTCGGCGGTGCGGGCGGCCTGTTCGTCGTAGCGGGCGAGGACGGTCCGTAGGGTGGCGGCCAGCTCGTCGACCTCCCTCACCCCGGTGCGCCGGTCGTCGAGGCGGGCGCTGCTGGTGCGCGGGTCGAGGCCGGCGGTACGGCGGGTGAGGCGGCGCAGCGGGGCACTCGCGCCGCCGGCCAGGCCCCAGGCGAGCAGCCCGGACAGGGGCGCGGCGAGCAGCGCGCTGAGGATCACGCGCCGTCGCACGAGCCGGAGTTGGGTGCGGTCGGCGGTGTCGGTCGAGAAGACCCACAGCGTGCCGCTGACGGTGGTGCCCCGGATGGGGCGGGCCAGAGCCCGCCAGCTGCGGTTGCCGTCGCGGACGGTGACCGGTCCGGCGGCCCGCGTCGGAAGGGTCACGGCCGGGCCGGGCTGCGGACCGCCGCGGAAGTCCGCGTCCGGTCCGACGACGCGTACGCCGACGTCGAGGGCCGCGCTGAACAGCTTGCGTTCCCGGGTGTCGGCGGCCTGGGGCCGGCCGTTCTCCGTGGCCCGCAGCAGCGACCGGGCGTCCGGGGCGACGGCCACGGCCCGCTCGCGCAGATGCTGGTCCTCGGCACGGTGCAGATCACGGGCGACCAGGTGCAGCAACAGCCAGCCGGAGGCGAGGACCAGCAGCGGGACGGTGCAGCCGACGGCGAGGCCGATACGGGTGGAGAGTCTCACGGTGTGTCCCGGGCCTCCCTCAGCACGAAGCCGACTCCGCGCACGGTGTGGATCAGCCGGGGCCGTCCGTCCGCCTCGAGCTTGCGCCGCAGATAGCTGACGAACGTGTCGACGGCGTCGGTACGCACGTCGAAGTCGTAGCCCCACACGCGTTCCAGGAGCTGGTCGCGGGTGAGGACGAGTCCCGCGTTGCGGGCGAGCACCTCGAGGAGTTCGAACTCGCGACGGGTCAGATCCAGCGGACGACCCGCCCGCTCGGCGGTGCGCGCCCCCGGGTCGACGACCACGTCCGCCACCCGCAGCACCGCCCGGTCGGCGGGAGGCCGGCGGCGCAGCAACGCGTGCAGGCGCAACACCAGTTCCTGCAAGGCGAACGGCTTGACCAGGTAGTCGTCGCCGCCCGCCTGGAGTCCGGCGATACGGTCGGCGGTCTCGTCCAGGGCGGAGAGCATGAGCACGGGCAGGTCCCGGCCCGCGCCGCGGAGCCGGGTGCACACCTCGATGCCGCTCATGCCGGGCATCGACACGTCGAGCACCAGGACATCGGGCGGTGCCTGCTCGATCGCGGCGAGCGCCTCGGGTCCGTCGGCGGCGGTGTGCACCGCGAAGCCGTTCAGCCGCAGGCCGCGCTCCAGCGACCGCCGGATCGCCGCGTCGTCGTCGACGACCAGCACCGCACCGGGACACGCGGTGTCACTCATCCACCCTCCTCATCGCCCGGGTCAGCGTACGTCCCCGCCCAGGGGCGGCGGGAGCGGCCGTCCTCGCCGGACTTCGATCGTCCTCGCGTCGGGCAGCGGCCCGCGGTCCGCGGTCGCCCTGAGCGCGGACGACGCCGTGATGCGGCCGAGCCGCAGGGCATGCCGCAGGTCCCCGCCGTTCAGCAGACCGGCGAGGAACCCGGCGGCGAAGGCGTCGCCCGCGCCGACGGGTTATACGACATTCGTACGCAAGGCCGGTACCGTGCACGCGCCCTCGTCACCGAAGGCGGTGGCCGATCGGGCGCCGTCCTTGACGACGAGGATGTGCGGATGTCTCAACAGCCGCCGCACGTCGGTCGTTTCGAGGCCCGCACCTCCCAGGTCCTGGCCTCGTCGAGGCCGACGAACGCGATGCCGGCGCGGTCGGCGAGGTCGTGCGGAACGGTGGAGGCCGGAGCTGGAACGACTTCCCCTACCCCCACACCCTCCTGATCTCTAACGACAATCAGACCGCCCGCCACCCCGGGGCGAACTCGTCGACGCCACACGGGAGTTTCGTCGGTGCCCCGAGTTCAGCGCCGAATGGCCCACGCCCTCTCGGGCTCGCGGCGCGGCCACACGGGTGGTTCTGCGCGGAGCGCCTGCGCCCGCACTTGGCCTCGCAACGCCTTTACCGCACAAGGGACTTGGGCTGGCAGCCGGGGCCGACGCCCATGCTCGTTCATCAGACGATCCGGCGTGCCGACGAGCAGATATCGGACATTTGCAAATTAATCTCTCGTCACCTTATGACGTGGCGGATCGCGTACGCGGCCGCTTCAACGCTCGGAGAAGACATGCGCAAGTCTCGCAAGACCGCTATCGCGGCCGTCCTCCTCGGCACCGTCGGCTTCCTCGGCGCCGGCACCGCCTACGCCCACGGGCAGGGACACGGGCACGGACACGGGCACGGACACGGACACCACGGTCGAGAGAGCACGACGATCGTCGTCAGCCAGAGCACCACATGCACGACGGACGAAAAGAACGTCGACGTACAGGGCGAGTCCGGGTACGAGAACGGCCGGGCGGGCAACGTGTCCGGCGGCAAGGGCTCACCTGGCTCGCAGACCACCAACATCGGCTCGACGCAGGGGTGCAACAACACCGTCGTCTTCGGCAGGTAGCTCACACAGGCCCCGGCACCGAGCCACACGCCCGGCGCCGGGGCCCAGGGGGTTCTTCGGGCTCGCGCCCACGTGGAAGGGCCTCGCTGGAACGGATTCAGCACACATGAGGCGTAGGCGAGGGGCGTCCTACTGCTTGTCGGCCGCTTGTCGGCCGAGCGCGTGCCGTGACGGCGTGTCCGATCATGTCGTCAGGGCAGCGACGGCCGACAGCACTGCTCGACGAGTCGCCAGATCTCTTCGGGGGTTTCACGGGTCAGGGCCGCCGCGGCCAGGGAGACACAGGTGTCGTGGCGGAGCCGGCGGATGCGGGCGCGGACCTCGTCGAGGGCGGCGGGGCCGACCGAGAGACTGTCGCAGCCGAGTCCGATGAGGAGCGGTGTCACGAGGGGGTGTGCGGCGGCGTCGCCGCAGACGGAGACTTGACGATCGTGACGGTGCGCGGCGGTGACGACCCGTGAGATGGCGTCGAGTACGGCGGGGTGTGCCGCCATGGCGGGAGTGGCGTTCGGGTCGCGCCGGTCCAGGCCCAGGGTCTGGCAGGTGAGGTCGTTGCTGCCGATGGAGAAGAAGGAGGCTTCGCGGGCGAGGTCGTCGGCCGCGGCGACCGCTTCGGGGAGTTCCACCATGATGCCCAGGGGTGGCACCGGTACACCGGCTTCGGTGGCCGCTGTCTCGAGGAGGCGTCGGCAGGCGCGCAGTTCGTCGACGCTCGCGACCATGGGGATCATGATGCGCAGGTCGGTGTCGGCTCCGGCGCTCAGCAGGCTGCGGAACTGGTCGGCGAAGGCGTCGGGTTGGGCGAGCATGAGGGGCAGGCCGCGCCCGAGCCGCCCGTTCTCGCGGCCCTCTGCGAGGAACGGGGGCAGTTTGTCGTCGGCGAAGTCGAGGGTGCGGGCCGTGACCACCTGCCCGGCGAGCGCGCGCAGCACGGGGACGAGGTTGACCGCGTGCTGTTCGCGGGTCGGCCAGGCGGGATGGTTGAGGAAGGGCAGCTCGGTGCGGAGCAGGCCGACACCTTCCGCGCCCGTCGTCACGGCCGCGCGGGCCTCGGCCGCGGTGGCCACGTTGGCCCGCAGCACGATGCGGTGCTGGTCGAGTGTCTCGGCGGGCAGGTGACGCTCTTCGGCAAGGGCGAGCCTGCGCTCTCGGGCGGCCTCCATCACGTGCAGGGCCCTGGCACGTTCCTCGTCGCCGGGGTGGGCGACCGCGTTGGCCCGGTCGGCGTCGAGCAGGATCTCCTGCCCGTCCGGCAGTTCGAGCAGCTGGGGCGCGACGGCCAGGAGGAACGGGATGCCCAGCGAGCGGGCGACGATCGCGGCGTGCGAATTCGGGCCGCCGGTCACGGAGATGGCGGCGGTCACCGTCAGGCCGGGTTCCAGCAGGTCGGCGGCCCCGATCTCGTGGGCGACCAGGACGAGCGGCCGGTCGGGGGCGGGGCCGGTCTCGCCGTGGAGGTGGGCCAGGACGCGGCGGCCGACCTGCCGGACGTCCGCGGCGCGTTCGGCGAGGGTGGGATCGTCCAGGGCGGCGATGGTTCCGGCGTAGGCGTCGATGGCCTGGCGGACCGCAACGGATACCGGCTCGCCGTCGTTCGCCCTCTTGACTGCCTGGTCGCGCAGGTCCTGGTCCTGGGCGATGTAGCTGTTCACCTCCATGATGTCGGCCTGTTCGTCCTTGCCCTGTGCGCGCAGCGAGACGGACAGGTCGAGCAGGCGGGCGGCGACGGCGTCGAAGGCGTCCGTGATCTGCTGCGTGGGGTCGCCGCCGGCGCGATGAGGCAACGCCCTTCTGGTGAGTGGCCGGTCGGTGCGGTGGACGACACCGAGGGCTATACCGGGTGCGGCGGCATGCCCGGTGTAGATACGACGGTCGGTCATCGGGCCCCCAGCGACTCGGCGCGGGCCGCCAGCGTCTCGGCGAGGGCGCGGAAGACGAGGGCGGTGGAGGTGGCGCCCGGGTCCTGGTGGCCGATGCTGCGGGCGCCGAGGTAGGAGGCGCGGCCCTTGCGTGCCTGCATCGGGGTGGTGGCGCGCATGCCCTCTTCTGCGGCGTCGGCGGCGGCCTCGGCCGCGGCGGCCAAGTCGGCTCCGGCGTCGGCCTGTTGCTGGAAGGCGGCCAGGGCGGGGGCGTAGGCGTCGATCATGGTCTTGTCGCCGGGTGCGGCCGCACCGAGCTTCTCGATGCTCGCGAGGCCGGCGGCCAGCGCGGCGGCGACCTGCTGTGGGTCGGCGGTTGGGGTGTCCAGGGCCTTGCCGATGGCGCGGAAGGCGCCGCCGTAGAGCGGTCCGGAGGCGCCGCCGACGGTGGAGATGAGGGTGGTGCCGGTCTTGACCAGTACGGCCCCGACGGTGTCCGGCTCGTAGTCGGTCAGGGCGGTGACGGCGGCGGAGAAGCCGCGGTGCATGTTGGTGCCGTGGTCGGCGTCGCCGATGGCCGAGTCGAGCTGGGTGAGGTGGTCCTTGCGCTTGTCCACGGCCGCTGCGATGGCCTGCACCCACGTGCGGGCGAGGTCGGTGTCCACGGAGTCTCCGTTCATGGTCGGTAGGGGGCTGGGCAGAGGGTGGGGTGAGCCGGGGGCGGGGGAAGACGCGAGGGTGCGGTCCGGGCCGGCTGGCAGTGGGAAGGCTCCGGCCCGGTCCTCGCGTCGCGCGTGGCCCGCCCCCGGCTCGGTTCAGATGCCCCAGCGCAGGGCCGGAGTGTTCACGGGCGCGTCCCACAGGGACAGCATGTCGGCATCGGCCTTGCACACGGTGAGAGAAACGCCCGCCATGTCCAGGCTGGTCACGTAGTTGCCGACGAGGCTGCGGGCGACGACCACGCCCTTGTCCGCGAGGGCGGCGGCAACCTCGCCGAAGACCACGTACAGCTCGATGAGTGGTGTGCCGCCCAGGCCGTTGACCATGACGATGGTCTCGTCACCGGCAACGAGCGGCTGGTCGGCGAGGACCGCTTCCAGCGCCGTTGCCACGATGTCCTTGGCTGGTCCGAGCTTCTCGCGGCGGCGGCCGGGTTCGCCGTGGATGCCGACGCCGACCTCCATCTCGTCCTCGGGCAGGTCGAATCCGGGCTTGCCGGAGGCGGGCGTGGTGCAGGCGGTCAGCGCCACCGCGAACGACCGGGAGGCGGCGTTCACCCTCTTGGCCATCTCCGCCACGGCGGCGAGGTCGGCGCCCTGCTCGGCGAGCGCGCCGGCGATCTTCTCCACGAAGACGGTTGCCCCGGTGCCTCGGCGCCCGGCGGTCCAGGTGGAGTCCTGGACGGCGACGTCGTCGTCGACCAGGACGGTCTCCACGGTGACGCCTTCCTCGGCGGCCAGTTCGGCGGCCATCTGGAAGTTGAGGACGTCGCCGGTGTAGTTCTTCACGACGAACAGCACGCCCGCGCCGCCGTCGACGGCCTGGGCCGCGGCCAGCATCTGGCCGGGCACGGGCGAGGTGAACACCTCGCCGGGGCAGGCGGCGTCGAGCATGCCTCGGCCCACGAAGCCGCCGTGCAGGGGTTCGTGCCCGGATCCGCCGCCGGAGACGAGGGCGACCTTGCCCGGTTTGGTGCCCTCGGTGCGGGAGATCACCCTGTTCTCCGCGTCGATCTTCAGTTCGGGGTGGGCAGCGGCGATCCCGGACAGCGCTTCGGCCAGCACCGCTTCAGGGGCGTTGATGAACTTCTTCATGACAGGGCTCCTTCAGCGGCGGCGACCGGCTCGGCCGTCGCATCGGTGGCGGTGGTGGTGCCACGGCGGGCGTTCAGTGCGACGTACAGGACACCGGCGGCAACCGCGCCCACGACATCGGCAATCAGATAGACAGGCAGTTGGTTCCAGTGGACCGTGCCGTTGAAGACCTGGCCGATCAGCATGGGGCCAACGACTCGGGCGGGGTTGATCGCGGAGCTGGTGGCGGGTCCGACCACCATGATGATGGCGAACACCGCCAGACCGATGGCAAGTCCGGCGAAGCCACCGGCGGCGCGGTGGTCGATCGCACCGAAGACGACGAAGGCAAGGATGGCGGTGCCGAAGGCTTCGGCGAAGAAGGCCTGTCCGGCAGTGACCTGGGGGCCGTAAGAGGCGATGCCCAGACCGACGGTCACGGCCTGGTGGCCGAGCACCCCGATGATCGCCAGGGCTCCCAGGACCGCGCCGACGACCTGGGCGGCTATATAGCCGGGGGCCTCCCGCCAGGGCATCTTCTTCGTCGCGGCGAGCGCGAGGGTGATGGCCGGGTTGATCTGGCAGCCGGAGATGTGGCCGATCGCGTAGATCATCGCGATGACGACCGTGGCGAACGCCAGCGAGATCATGCCCAGGTCGGCGAAGGTGAACGGGGCCTTGCCGTTGACGATGAGTGTTGCGGGGACGGAACCGACGCCGATGAACACCAGCATCGCGGTGCCCAGCATCTCGGCCACAAGCTTCTGTGGGTAGGTGTTTTCTTCCATGGAAGGCGCCCAGCGCCGAGGGGCGGCTTGGGCGTCTCACCTCCTCCGCGGGGAGCGGGCTGTGAAGGTGGCCGCCAGCTTGATCAGGGTCGGGGCAGCCTGGCGGCCGCTCAGGGGGGAAGCCGGGCGGATTGAGCATCCGGGTGGCAGTACGTTCATCAACAGTGCGTTCATCATGGATGAACGTTGTTCCGGAAATTAAGGCCATGTTTCCGGCCTGTCAAGAGGTTCGGGGGCCCTCGCGTTCCGTTGACATGAAGTCGCGTTCCCGGGAGCAAGAAGACGGCCCCACGGCAGCATGCCGAGGGGCCTGGATCAAGGGGGCGACGGGGAGGACGACAGCCGCCACCGGGCTGCCGGGAAGATCAGGTCATCGTGGTGCGGGCGACCACCCCGCGGGGGGCGCCCAGGTCACGGGAGAGGTTTCGGGCGGTCTCCCGGACGGCGACCGCAAGCTCCTGACGTGCCGATTCAGCCAGCAGCCGCTCGACGGGACCGACAATGCCCAGAGCGCCGACCACCTCGCCGGAGCGATCGAAGACGGGAGAGGCGATGCCCGCGTCACCGATGGCGGATTCCTGGTCCTCGACGGCGTACCCCGTCCCGAGGACTTCCTTCAGCTGCCCCGCCAGCTTCTCCGGGGCGGTGATGCTGGCGCCGGTGAGCACCGCCGGTGCACCCGTGAGCAGCCGCTCACGCTCGCCGGCCGGAAGGAAGGCCACGATGGCCTTGCCCAGGGCACACGTGCTCCACGGGATGCTGGCACCCACCTCGAGGATCTGCACGGCTCCCTCAGGCCTGAAGGCGTGGTGCACCACCAGGACGTGGTCACCGGTGAGCACGGCCACCCAGACCGCCTCGTTCACCTGGTTCGCGAGCTGGTCCGCCCAGGTCAGCGAGCGGGTCCGCAGCTCCTGGGTGTCCAGGTAGGCGTTGCCAAGCTGCAGCAGGTCGGGCCCGAGCTGGTACTTCGAGCTGTCACGGTCCTGCACCACCAGCCCCTCGGCCTCCAGCGTGCGCAGCAGCGCATGCACGGTCGGCTTGGCCACACCCAGGCGGTCGGCCAACTCGGTCACTCCGAGCCGGGGCCCGGTGGACGCGAGCTCCCGCAGAATCTGCACCGCCCGCTGCACCGCCTGCACCATCGAAATTTTCTCCCCGGTTCACTATTGATGAACAGCGTTCCGACATCTACGGTACCTGTTCATGAGCGCATCTGTCGGCATCGTACTCGTGTCCCACAGCGCCGAGCTCGCCTCGGGCCTTCGCCTGCTGGTGGAGCAGATCGGCTCCGACACGGTCCCCCTCGCCACCGCCGGAGGCACCGACGACGGCCGCATCGGCACCAGCTACGACCTCGTCCTCGACGCCATCCGCAGCGTCGACCGGGGCGGGGGTGTCGTCGTCCTGCCAGACCTCGGCAGCTCCGTGCTGACCGCCCGCACCGTCCTGGAAGACCATCCCCGCCCCGACGTGCTGATCGTCGATGCGCCCTTCGTCGAAGGAGCCGTCGCAGCCGTCGTCACCGCCGCATCCGGTGCCGATCTGAAGACCGTCGCCGACGCCGCCAAGGAGGCCCGTCATGTCCACAAGCTCTGACTCCACCAGCACCAGCACCACGGCCGCGCCCAGGCACGAGACGGCCGTCGTCCTGCCCGCCAACCTCCACGCCCGACCCGCGGGCCAACTCGCCCGCGCCGCAGCCGGATTCACCAGTGCCATACAGCTGGAGTACACCGACCGGACGGTCAACCCGACCGGTGTCCTCGCCGTCATGGGCCTGGGGGCCACCGTCGGCAGTACCGTGACCGTCCGCGCCGTAGGCGACGACGCCGAACAAGCCGTCACGACGTTGGCCCAGATCCTCGCCGCCGCCGAGTAGCCCGGCGCCGCACGGCGGGACGACGCCGTCCACACGACGCGGAATATCCCGGGGTTGACCTTCCGTGGAACGACAGCCCCTCATCCCCCAGCGGTCCCGGTCGGGAAGGGACGGCCGGCTCCTCAACCCGTGCCCCGAACCCCGGCACGACCTCGAGGCGCTCGCCTGAGCGGTCATCGGCCGCACGGCATCGCGAGCGGCTGACACCGGGCGCGCAACGGCGCTGCGACAAGCGGAGGTTCCCGGCCCGCTGCGCACCCAGCGTCGCCGAGACCGCCCCACGCCACCTCCTTCTGCCGGCGGGTCCGAAGATGATTAGCTTGCCCCGGCCCTCGCGCCACCACCCGGCCCGGCAGTCTGGAGGACTCCGCCCCATGAGCAGCGGTTACACGTACGAGTACAAGGTCGTCACCTTCCGGGAGTCGCTGATCGGCGACGCGCTGGACAGCGACAAGCTGGAGAAGGTTCTGAACAAGCACGCCGAGGACGGCTGGGGTCTGAAGGCCATTACCTCCGCCGACGTGAAGGGCCGCATAGGCCCCGGAGCCGTGGAGGGACTGCTGCTGACCTTCGAGCGTCCGCGTCAGTAACGCCCCCGTGTGATGCCCCGGTCCGGAGACACGCCCGGGTCCATGTGAGACCGTGGTGTCAGTAAGCCCGCCTGTGGATGCGACCGACGCGATGGGTCTCAGGGAACTGGCCGACACGCACCGGGGCGATCCGTACGGCATCACCACTGCCGCCGTCGCTCTCGTGGACGTACACGGCCTGATCCGCTACTGGAGCCGACGGGCGGAGGATCTTCTCGGGTATGAGGCGTCCAGCGTGCTGGGGCAGCCCGCGGCCTCCCTCCTCACCAGTGAGTACGCGTCGGCGTCCGCGCTGTCCGCGGCGGAGCGGGTCGGGGAGGGCTGGGAGGGCCTGATCACCGCGCGGCACCGGTCGGGCCACCCGGTCGAGCTGGCCGTACAGGTGTGTCCGCTGCAGGCGGAGCTGGGCTCCGGCTGGCTCGCCGTGGCCTGTGACGCCTCCGACTCGCGCCGCTGGGAACTCGATCAGGCGGTGGTACGCGGCCTCCTGGAGGAGTCGCCGATCGGTATCGCCGTCCTCGACAGTGAGCTGCGCTTCCAGTGGGTGAACCCGGTGCTGGTCGCCATGGAGGGGCTGGCGGCCCACGTCGAGGGCCGCGGCACGGCCGAGCCCCTCGAACCGGGACGGGTGCCGTCGGCCGTGGACTGGCAGGCGCGCCAGGCGCTGATATCGGGCCGGGTCACACCGGCTGTGGAGCATGTGCCACCCCCGCAGGGCATGTCCCGCCGGAACGCGCAGGGCAACCTCAGGCTCCGCTCGTCGTTCCCGCTGAGGGACGTCGACGGCAAGACGCTCGGGGTGTGTCACACCGCGGTCGACTTCACCGCCCAGGACCGGGCACGCGAGCGGCTCGCCCTGGTCAACGAGGCGGCACAGCGTATAGGCACCACCCTGGACCTCGACCGCACGGTGCGGGAACTGGCCGAGGTCCTCGTGCCGCAGCTCGCCGACTTCGTGGCGATCGACCTCTTCCAGGGCGTCCTCGCGGCCGGGGACCTCACCCCGAGACCGGTCGCCGACGGCGCGCTCCAACGGGCGGCACACCTGTCGATCCGCGAGGAGCTGCCGGAGGCGATCGTTCCCATCGGGGAGCCGACCGGGTACCCGTCCAAGTCGCCGCAACAGCGTTGCCTGACGACAAGCCGGCCGATCCTCGATCCGGTGCTGGACCCGGCGACGTGGTGGCTGACCGATGATCAACAGCGCCTGTCCAAGCTCGTCGGTCTCGGTGTGCACACCCATCTCGTGGTGCCTCTTCGGGCGCGGGGCTCGACGATGGGAGTGGTCACGCTGCTGCGCTGGGAGAACCCAAGACCGTTCGACGAGGACGACCTGCTGCTCGTGGAGGAGCTGGTGGCGGGGGCCGCGGTGTGCGTGGACAACGCCCGGCGTTTCGTCCGCGAGCACAACGCGGCCCTCGCCCTCCAGACCAGTCTGCTTCCTCCTGATCTGCCCGAGCACTGCGCCGTCGACGTCGCCTACCGCTATCTGCCGACCGACGCCGAGGCCGGGGTGGGCGGCGACTGGTTCGACGTCATTCCGCTGTCCGGCGCCCGCGTCGCCCTGGTCGTGGGTGACGTCGTCGGGCACGGTATCCACGCCGCGGCCAGCATGGGCCGGCTGCGTGCGGCGGTGCAGACGCTCGCCGACATGGACCTGCCCCCCGACGAGCTTCTCGCCCACGTCGACGATCTCGTCCTGCGCCTGGCGGACGAGGCGGAAGCGGCCACGGACGGACCGGTGGTGGTCGGGGCGACCTGCGTCTACGCGGTCTACGACCCGATCTCGCGGAAACTCAGCGTGGCGCGCGCCGGACACCCCACTCCCGCCATCGCCCACCTCAGCGAGCCGGTCGAACTCCCCGACATCCCCGCGGGCCCCCCGCTGGGGCTGGGCGGTCTGCCCTTCGAGTCGGCCGAGATCGAACTGGAGGAGGGAAGCGTCGTGGCCCTCTACACCGACGGTCTGATCGAGGCCTCGGACCGCGATGTCGATGTCGGCTTCGAGCGGCTCTGCTTCGCCCTGGCCCACCCCGACCGGCCGCTGGAGGAGATCTGCGACACGATGGTCCGCATCCTGCTGCCGGGCCATCCGCACGACGACGTCGCCTTCCTCATCGCCCGGACCCGCGCCCTCGCCGCCGACCGCGTGACCTCCTGGGAGGTGCCCGCCGATCCCCGGGCAGTGCACGAGGCGCGTGACAACACCGCCCGGCAACTGGCCGCGTGGGGTCTGGAGGACGTCGCCTTCACCACCGAGCTGATCGTGAGCGAGCTGATCACCAACGCCATCACCCATGCCTGCGGGCCGATCGGCCTGCGTCTGATCCACGAGCGGACTCTCATCTGCGAGGTGTCGGACGCCAGCAACACCTCGCCCCATATGCGCCGTGCCCGCAGCACCGACGAGGGAGGGCGAGGTCTCTTCCTGGTCGCGCAGGTCGCCCAGCGCTGGGGCACGCGGTACACCGCCACGGGCAAGACCATCTGGGCGGAGCAGCAACTACCGCGCGGCGCCCCCCGCTGAGCGGCGTTCCCGGGATACCCAGGGGGAGTCGGCGGGCGCGGGTGTGGGGACCGGGCCGGGCCTGGTCTCACAGTCATGCGTCAACGCCTGGCTTCCGCTTGTGTTTGCAAGGTAATCCGTGGTCCAGCCATGCCCTTGAAAAGGACCATGCTTCTTTCATTGACAGCGAAAAAGAACCTCTCTAAGTTTCCGGCCATGACGCCGGCCACCTCCCTGGTCTTCACCACCCTGCTCTCCCACGGTCCGCTCACCCGGGCCGAGGTGGGTCGGCGGACCAAGCTGTCTCCGGCCGCCGTCACCAAGGCGGTCCGTCCGCTGATGGAGCTCGGCTATCTGGTCGAGGGCGTGGACGAAGAGGCGCGGCCCGCCGTGGGACGTCCGGCCAACCTGGTGCGGGTGGAGGGAGGCACGGCACTGTTCATCGGGATCAAGGTGACCGGCGACGAGATCATCGCCGTACTGGCCGATCTGTGTTGCCGAATCCGAGTGTCCCGGCACGTCCGGCTCGCGGGACGGGAGCCGGAGGCGGTGCTCCCCGCCGTCACCGCGCTGGTGCAGGAGTTGCTCACCGAGGCCGACGGATTCGGCGTGCAGGTGCGGGGGCTGGGCATCGCGATCTCGGGGGACGTGGACCGCACGGACGGTGTGGTCCGCTACTCGCCCTTCCTGGAGTGGCGGGACGTACCGCTCGCCGAGATCGCCGGGACCGCGACCGGGCTGCCGGTCACGGTCGACAACGACGTGCGGGCACTCACCGTCGCCGAGCACTGGTTCGGGGCCGGAGTGGGCCTCTCGGACTTCGCGCTGGTGACCGTGGGCGCCGGCATCGGCTGTGGCCTGGTCGTACACGGACAGGTGGTGTCCGGTGCGCACGGAGTCGCCGGCGAGATCGGGCATCTGTCCCTCGACCCTCTCGGACCGCTGTGCCACTGCGGCAACCGGGGATGCGTGGAGGCGATCGCGTCCGACCCCGCGATACTCCGCGCGGTGCGTGCGGCCACGGGCAGGCAGGTGACCGATGCGGCCGAGGCGCTGGACCTGGCCCACGACACGGACCCCGCTGTCCGAGGGGTCTACGCACGAGCCGGCGAAGCCATCGGCAAGGCCATCGGCTTCCTGGTGAACATCCTCGGTCCCGAACGGGTGATCATCTCCGGGGAGGGCCTGGCCGCCTACGACCTGGTCGCCGAGGGCATCCGGGACGCGTTCGCCACGGCCGCCTTCGGTACGGCATCGCAGTGCGACGTGATCACACGTCCCCTGCCCTTCGAGGAGTGGGCGCGCGGGGCCGCGGCCACCGCCATCCAGTCCTTCATGGGATCGGGCATGTAAATCGCGCAGGTAAGAGGAGTGGTGATGACGCTGCAGAGCCGCAGCACACGGACCGCCGCGGGAGCCAGGCGCCGAACAGCGCTCCAGGGGCTGCCCGGTGCCGGGCCGCCGGCCCGGCCGTCCATCGACTCGTGCGAGAGCTGAGCCGCCGGCCCGACCCCTTGGCGGCCGGCCACCGATCACTTCGCCCCTCACATCACGCCCGTCCCCCCATCGGGTGCCACCGCACGACCCCGCTCACCTCACCCCTGGAGGCGACCCATGCGGTCATCCCCGTACAGAGCCCTGCCCGGAGCCCTCCCCGGCTTCCCGCGCCGCACCGTCAGAGCGACGCTGATCCTGGCTGTCACGGCCGGGCTCGCCACAGCGGTCCCGGCCGCCGCCACCCAGGCCGCCGCGTCCGACTCCACGAGCCGGGCCGTCACTTCGGCGGCGTCCACGGCGGACGCCACCTCCGGCCCGGCGGCCAAGCCGTACATGGGCTGGTCCAGCTGGAGTATGCAGTCCTCCCAGTACCCCGGCTTGAACCCGGACGGCAACTACAGCTACCTCACCGAGGCGAACGTCCTGAAGCAGACGGACGCCCTCGCCACCAGGCTGAAGAAGTACGGCTACGACCATGTCAACATCGACGCCGGCTGGTGGATGGACAAGAACTGGACCTCCGAGTTCGACCAGTACGGCCGGCAGACGCCCGACCGTGTCCGCTTCCCCAACGGCATGAAGCCGGTCGCCGACCACATCCACGCCAAGGGCCTCAAGGCCGGCATCTACCTGCCCGTCGGCCTGGAGAAGGGGGCGTACGGCGACGGCAAGGTGCCGATATCGAACGCTCCCGGCTGCACCACAGCGGACATCGTCTACCCGGACCTGCGCACCACCAACGGCTGGGACAGCGCCTACAAGCTGGACTTCGACAACCCCTGCGCGCAGAA
Source organism: Streptomyces sp. NPDC001709 (assembly GCF_053596375.1). Lineage (NCBI taxonomy): Bacteria > Bacillati > Actinomycetota > Actinomycetes > Kitasatosporales > Streptomycetaceae > Streptomyces > Streptomyces sp. NPDC001709. Next base: position 27,076 of record NZ_JBSFGB010000020.1, read on the forward strand.
GTACATCGACTCGCAGGCGCGGATGCTCGCGGACTGGGGCTACGACTTCCTGAAGCTGGACGGGGTGGGTCCGGGCTCGTTCAAGTCCGGTGACAACTACAACAACCTCGCGGACGTCGCCGCCTGGCACCAGGCCATCGCCGCCACCGGCCGCCCGATCCACCTCGAACTGTCCTGGTCGCTCGACATCGGCCATGCCGCGGACTGGAAGAAGTACTCCAACGGCTGGCGCATCGACACCGACGTCGAGTGCTACTGCAACACGCTGGTGACCTGGGAGAACTCGGTCAACGACCGCTGGAACGACGCCCCCGCGTGGAGTCATGAGGCGGGCCCGGGCGGCTGGAACGACCTCGACGCGATCGACGTCGGCAACGGGGCGATGGACGGCCTCACCAACGCCGAGCGGCAGAGCTACCTGACGTTGTGGGCCATCAACAAATCGCCCCTGTTCACCGGTGACGACCTCACCCGGCTGGACAGCTACGGCCTGTCCCTGCTGACCAACCGGGAAGTCATCGCCGTCGACCAGAACGACTCGCCCGTCGCACGCCCCGTCACCCCGATGGGCGACCAGCAGGTCTGGGGAACCAGGAACTCCGACGGCACATACACCGTCGCCCTCTTCAACCTCGGCAGTTCGTCGGCCTCCGTCACCGCCGACTGGGCGTCCTTCGGCTTCACCGGCGCCGCCTCCGTGCGCGACCTGTGGAACCACCAGGGCCTCGGCACGCACAGGAACAAGATCACCGCGACGCTGCCCGCCCACGGGTCCCGGCTGTTCACCGTCACGCCCGGCGGCACCCGGCTGCCGGCCACCCACTATGAGGCCGAGTCCGCGGACAACACGCTGACCGGCAACGCCTCCGTCGCCCCCTGCGACTCCTGCTCCGGCGGCAAGAAGGCCGGCAACCTCTACCTCGACAGCAAGCTGCAGTTCAACGACATCACGGTGAAGAAGGACGGCATCTACACCGTCAACGTCGCCTATGTCAGCGGTGACCCCCGCTCGGTGACCGTCTACTCCAACAGCGGCAACGGCACCAGCCTGAGGTTCCCCTCCACGGGCGACTGGAGCACCGTCGACACCGTCAGCGTCCGGTTGGCGCTGAAGGCGGGTTCCAACACCATCACGTTCGACAGCGGCTGGGACTACTCGCCCGACATCGACAGGATCGACGTACCCAAGTCCGCCTGAATCTCGGGCCCCCGCCCGCCATGTTTGCCCCACGCAACGCCCGACGGCCCGTGTCCGTCGCCCCCGCATGCGCTGTTCCCCTGACATGGAGTGCACCACGTGGACACCCAGCACACCGAATCGCGCGACACCCAACACCCAAGCCGCAGGGGCTTCCTCGCTCTCGCCGCCACCGCCGGCGCGGCCGCCGCCCTCGGCGGTCCGCCCGCCTTCACCGCCTCGGCGGCCCCGGCCCGCCCCACCTCCTCGCCACTGCTCTCCCCGGCCACCGCCGCGAGGAACCAGCTGTGGTGGCAGGCTCCCGCCTCCGCCACCTCGATGATCCGGCAGGGTCTGCCGGTCGGGAACGGGCGCCTCGGAGCGCTCGCGAGCAACGACCCCGCCGGCGAACTGCTGATGATCACCGATGCCACGCTGTGGACCGGTGGCCTCAACGACACCCTGCAGAGCGACGGCCAATTCCCCTACGGCCGCAACGACTTCGGCTCCCTGACCCTGCTGGCCGAGCTCACCGTCGACCTCCCCGCGCACGACCTGGGCGCCGTCAACGACTACCGTCGCACCCTCGACCTGGCCCAGGGCATCGTCAGCGCCTCGTACGAACTGTCCGGCATCACCTACCAGCGGCAGATCTTCGCCAGCCACCCCGACGACGTCATCGTCCTGTACTTCTCGCAGCAGGGCGGCGGCACCTACACCGGTGCCGTCTCCCTCACTGGCACCCACGGCGAGTCGACAACCGCTGCCAACGGCACACGACGCTACGCCTCCTTCGGTGCCTCGCTCGGCAACGGGCTGAAGTACGGCGCCGCCGTCACCGCCTACAGCGACACCGGCAGGGTCACCGTCGACGGTACGTCGATCTCCTTCAGCGGCTGCAAGGACCTCACCGTCGTCGTCAGCGGCGGCACCAACTACGCACCCGACGCGGCCGCGAAGTTCCGCGACCCGTCCCTGGACCCGGAGCGCCTGGCGCGGACCAAGGTCCTGAACGCGGCCGGCCACTCCGCGAGCACGCTGCTGCACACCCATGTCGCCGACTTCGGCCCGGTGTTCGGGCAGCTGGCCATCGACCTCGGTACGTCGTCCTCCGCACAGCGCGGGCTGGACACCTGGGAGCGCGTGCAGGCCCGCCACCGGGACAACGTCCCCGACCCCGAACTCGAGGCGGCCTACCTGCAGTTCGGCCGCTACCTGATGATCTCCGGGTCGCGTGGCAGCCTCCCCATGGGCCTGCAGGGTCCATGGCTGGACGGCAACGAACCGGACTGGATGGGCGACTATCACACCGACATCAACGTCCAGATGAACTACTGGATGGCCGACCGCGCCGGCCTGTCCGACTGCTTCGACGCCTTCGCGGACTACTGCCTCGCGCAGCTGCCCTGCTGGACGGACGTCACCCGGCGACTGTTCAACAGCCCGGCCAACAGATACCGCAACTCCAGTGGCAAAAACGCCGGTTGGACGCTGGCCATCTCCACCAACCCCTACGGCGGAGGCGGCTGGTGGTGGCACCCGGCCGGCAACGCCTGGCTCTGCCAGAGCCTCTTCGAGCACTACGAGTACACCCAGGACCGCGCCTACCTCGAGAAGATCTACCCCCTCATCAAGGGCGCCGTGCAATTCTGGGAGGCCCGCCTCATCACCACGACCGTCACCGACGCCTCCGGAGCCTCGCGCGAGGTCCTCATCGCCGACAGCGACTGGTCGCCCGAGCAGGGTCCGCTGGACGCCAAGGGCATCACCTACGCCCAGGAACTGGTGTGGAACCTCTTCGGCAACTACCGCACCGCGACACAGGCAATCGGCAAGGACACCTCCTACAGCACGACGATCGACGGTCTGCGCGGGCGCCTGTACCTGCCCGTGGTCAGCCGCAAGACCGGCTGGCTGGAGGAGTGGATGTCACCCGACAACCTCGGCGAGACCACACACCGGCACCTCTCCCCGCTCATCGGCCTCTTCCCCGGCGACCGGATCCGCCCGGACGACTCCACACCGAAGGACATCCTCGCCGGCGCGACGGCCCTGCTGACCGCCCGCGGCATGAACAGCTACGGCTGGTCCAACGCCTGGCGCAGCCTGTGCTGGTCACGGCTGAAGAACGCGGAGAAGGCCTACCAGCTCGTCGTCAACAACCTCAAGCCGTCGGTGAACGGCAGCAACGGCACGGCGCCGAACCTCTTCGACATCATGGACATGGGACAAGGCCGCGGCATCTTCCAGATCGACGCCAACTTCGGCACCCCCTCCGCGATCATCGAGATGCTGGTCTACTCGCGGCCGGGCCACGTCGAGCTGCTGCCCGCTCTGCCCGCCGCATGGGCGGCATCCGGCTCGGTGTCCGGCGTCGGAGTGCGCGGCGGCTTCGTCGCCGCCCTGAAGTGGAAGAAGGGCAAGGTCACGCAGGTGACGCTGAAGAGCGTCGGCGGCCGTGACACGACCGTCTTCGCGGGCGGCACATCACGGAGGATCAGCCTCGAGCCCGGCGAGTCCGTCACGCTGGGCAGCTTCGGCTGAGGCCGGTGCGGCACATGTGCCCTGCTCGGACGACGACACGAGTGGAGAGACCGACGATGTCCCCAGATAGACATGGAACGGCGGCGGGTCGCAGCCCGCGTCGCAGATGCTCGCTTTCCGCGCTCGGCGCGCTGACCGGCCTTGCCCTGACGGTCGTTCCGTTGAGCACCGCGCACGCGGCAGGCGCCGCCACTTCCGCCCCGCAGGGCAAGGGCACCCGGGTCGGCGCCTGGTCGCCCAGCATGACGACCAGCGGGCCGTCCATCACCGACCAGACCATCCGGATGGTGGTGCACAGCAGCGTCGCGGGTTCGGACGCACGCATCACCCTGTCCAACCGGTACAGCCCCACTCCGCTCGAAGTGAGCGCCGTGGACGTGGCCGTCCAGGCGAGCGGCGGCGAGGCGACACGCGGCACCGTTCGGAACGTCACCTACGGGCGGGCCCACAGCGTCACGATCCCCGCCGGCGCAGAGGCGGTCAGCGACGTCATCCCGATCCCGGTCAGCGCCGGGGAGAACCTGCTCGTCAGCCTCTACGTCCCCGGCACCACGGGCATGTCGACCTGGCACTCCGATGCCTTCGACACCACCTACATCGCCTCCGGCAACCACGCCGGTGACGACAGCGCCGCCGCGTTCGGCACCACGACGACCTCCTGGTACTACCTGGCGGGGCTGGACGTCGTGTCATCGTCCGCGCGGGGCACCGTCGTAGCCTTCGGCGACTCCATCACGGACGGCTACCACTCCTCGACCGGCACCTACACCCGGTGGCCCGATTTCCTCGGACGCCGGCTGGGCGCAGGACCGGGCCCGCAGAAGCTGAGCGTCGTCGACGCGGGCATCGGCGGCAACCGGGTCCTCACCGACGTCCCGAACCTGTGGCAGGGAGTCAGCGCCCTGAAGCGCTTCGGCCACGACGCGCTCGGCCAGCCGGGCGTCAAGGACGTGATCCTCTTCGAAGGCATCAACGACATCGGCAACAACGCGGGCCCCGACGGCCGGCCGCTGACCGCCGAGGATCTCGTCAACGGCTACCGCACCCTGATCCACGAAGCACATGCCGCCCACGTGAACGTCATCGGCGCGACCCTGATGCCCGACCAGGGCAACGGCTACTACACACCTGCGGCCGAGGCGATCCGGCAGGACGTCAACCGGTGGATCCGTACCAGCGGCGCCTTCGACGGCGTCATCGACTTCGACCGCACCATGCGCGACCCCACGAACCCGGCCGCCCTCAACCCGGCCTACGACTCGGGCGACCACCTCCACCCCAACGACGAGGGCATGCGGGCGATGGCCGACGCGATCGACCTGCGCCTCCTGCGCACCTGACACACGCAGGACCCGACCTGTCACAGCCGGGGCCCACGAGCCCGCACAGCTCGCGGGCGCCACGGAGGCACGCCTTGGCCGCACATCGAGCACTGCGTCGATGCCGTCACCGCCGCTGCGACACCCCCAGTTCGATGAGGTGACGCTTGGTCACCCGGCCGCCGTACCGCCGGTCGATCAGGCCCGCGACGCACTCCAACAGCCCTTCTCGGGCCGCTTCCGGAAGAGCCCGGTGGCCGGAGTAGGTCCGCAGCAGCTCGAGATAGCCGGACGTGGTGTACGTGAGATCCTGCTGGTAGCGGCGGAAGACCGTGGGGCCGAACCGGCCGCTCCGTGCCACTTCCTCCGCATGGTCCGAGCCGTCGATGTCGGCGGCCGCGGGAAGCCGTAGCCCGGGCGGGGTGTCCGGGTCGAAGCGCTCGTAGCAGCGCTGAACCTCGACGAAGAACTCCTCGGTGCCGCCCCTCACATGCTGCGTCCGCACCACGGCGAGGGCGCCACCCGGGCGCAGCGCGTCGGCGGACTTGGCCATCCGCACCGCCGGGTCGATCCAGTGGAACGCCGTAGCCGAGACGACCGCGTCGAACGGCTCCTTGGGCAGCGGCCAGTTCTCGAACTCCGCCGTCACCACGTCCACCGCCGCGGCCCCGGCCAGGTTGCGGCGGGCGACCGCGGCCATGTGCGGCCCCGCCTCCACCGCCGTGATCCGACAGCCCCGCCGGGCCAGCGGCACCGTCGCCCGGCCGGTCCCGCAGCCGACCTCCAGTACGCGGCGGGCGGGGTGGACGCCGGCGAGTTCCGCGAGGTCGTCGAACAGCTCCGGCGGATATCCGGGCCTGGCCCGGTCGTACAGTTCCGCGTCTTCGTCGAATGTCCGGCTCAGCCGCGCCCGCCGGGACTCCTCGGGCCTGTCGTCGCGTTGAGCGTGCGCGATGTCGTCGGACATGCGGGGGATCCTAGCGATGTCCGTCCGCCGATGAGACGGCGTCATGAACGGGGCAGGTTCTCGGCCGGAGTTCCGCGGTGAGCAGGTGAGTCATCCGCCGACGCGGACCGCACGGGCCAGGGAGTGACGGGACACGTCCTCGTAGCAGGTCAGGTCCCAGCCCGCCGCCCCCAGAGCAGGCCGCAGGTTCTCCTCGGCCAGTGGGTCGTCCGGGTCGAGGGGGCGTCCATGGCGGGCGGCGCGCTCGGCGCGGCCGGAGGGGTGGTAGAGCAGCAGGACGCCGCCCGGACGGGTCACCCTGGCCCACTCGCGCAGGGCTGCCGCGGGGTCGGGGACATGGTTGATCAGGCCCGCGCTGAACACACCGTCCACCGCGCCGGCCGGCAGCGGCAGCCGGCAGGCGTCGGCCAGCAGCAAGGAGCCGTCCGCCGCGCGGCCTTCGCGCGCCGCCGCCGTGAGCATCGCGGGTGTGAGGTCGATACCGACGACGACGCCTGCGGCGCCGACTTGGGCGCGCAGTGCGGGCAGTACGCGGCCGGTGCCGCAGCCCAGGTCCAGAACGCGCTGTCCGGTGCGCAGCCCCATCCGCTCGGCCGCCGCCGCGTAGCGGGGGCCGTCACCGGCGAAGCGCTCCTCCCAGGTGGCCGCCCGCCGGGTGAAGAACGCGCGGGTCGCCGTCTGCTCGGCCCGCTCCGCGACGAAGGCGGCGAAGCACTTCAACACGGCGTCGTGGTACCGGGCCAAGGCCGCGGCTTCCATGGGCGCGGGCCCCTTCAGGTCCGGCGCTGACGGCGCCTGTTCCGGGACGGCCGCGGCGGCGAAGGCGTCCACCGTCGCCGTCTTGTCCGCTTCCCCGTGGACATGGATCCCCCATGCCGAGCCGCCGATCCGGAACGCCCGCACCGGCCGGCGGTCACAGGACGCCGACAACGTCGCCGACGCCGGTAGGTCCAGCGTCTCGCTGTACCGGTGCAACTCCCGCAGCGGCTCGGGCAGTGCCGCGAACAGCGGGTCGGTGCGCCCCGCCGCGATCATCCGTGCGTCGTCCCAGCCGTTCTGCGCACCGGCTCCGGCCCGGGCGGCACCGCCCGCCGCGACCGCGAGCAGCTGCGCGCCCAGGCACACGCCGAGTACGGGCACCTCGGCCTCCAGCGCGGCCCGGAGCAGTGCCAGTTCCGCGCCGCGACCGAGGAGGTCCTCGTGGGCGACCATGGGCCCGCCCGTCACGATCAGGGCCACCATGTCGTCCACGGTGTCCGGCACCCGGTCACCCGCCCAGGTGCGGCAGACCCGGACCGGCAGTCCGGCCGCCCCGACCGCGTCGCCGATGGCGTACGGCCCTTCCTGCGGTGCGTGTTCCACGATCTGGATCAACGGCCCACCACCTCCCGCACGACCGTACCCGTACGGCATGGGCAGGCAAACGCACATGCGAGGACAAACCCTCATCAGAGGATGTATCTGCGGCCGGATATCCGTCCTGTGCCAGGCAAATGCCTTGGCCTGGTCAGGCGCCGGCCGGCCCGGCCCCCTCGCGCACCACGCGGGCCTCGCGCCGGTCGAGGGAGGCGAGCACCTCGGCGCAGATGGCCAGTGCCGTCTCGGCCGGGGTGCGAGCTCCCAGGTCGAGGCCGATGGGGCCGTGGATGCGCCCGAGGAGTTCCTCGTCGAGGCCGGCCTTGGTGAGATCCGTGGCACGGCGGGCCTGGGTATGGCGTGAGCCCAGCGCGCCGACATAGGGGATGCCGGTGGTCAGCGCGGCGGACAGGACGGGGACGTCGACGTCCGGTTCATGGCTGAGGACGATCAGGCAGGCGGCGGCCGGACGTTCGGCGAGCAGTCGGACGGCGCCCTCGGCGGACGACTCCACCGTGGCGTGCCAGTCCAGCAGACGGGCCTGTGCGGCGAGCAGGTCGGCGAGTTCGCCTCCGCCCACGATGACCAGCCGGGGCACGGCCGGGAACGTCTCGACGAGGACGAGTCCGTCGTCCGTGGCGCGGGTCTCCCGGCCGGCCCGGCGGCGGGTGAGCAGCTCCCGTGCGCGTTCGACGGCCTCGGCCGGCCCGTCGGCTCCCTCGGGCGCGGGCGGCGCCACGGAGCTGGTCACCCGGGTCTGCGCCTCGTCCAGCCGGGTGATCAACGCGGCGTCGGCCCCCTCGGCCAGCAGGTCCCACCAGCGCACCGGAACGGTGTCCAGGGACTGCAGCAGCACCTTGGCCCGGCCCCCGCAGGTGAGGCCCGCCCGCTTCACCTCGTCGTCGTGGACCGACACCTCGCGCACGCACGCGGTGTGGCCGACGGGCATGGCCGCGGCTTCCGCCGCCAGGTATGCGTCGAAGGCACCGCAGTACAGGGTGCCGTGGCAGTGGCCCTCCTGGTCGATCAGGACCGCGTCATCCGGGTGGCGGGGGCCGAAACCCTGCTCGGTGAGGGGGCGGGCGAGCACGCCCGTGCGCCCCTGAGCCGCCCACTGCCGTGCCGTCTCCGCCAGTTCACGCATGATCAGGGACCTCCTCGTCCTGGGCGTCGGCACACCGGAAACCATCTGGTCGGTGGCGGTACCGTGACCGGAATTCTAGTGAGTCGGCTGCTCGCCACGGCGGTGTCGCGTCGCCCAGCGCTTCGACGGCCTCGGCTTCCGTTGATGGACGTCAACGGCTGGCTTGCTGCACGATGACGCAGAGACTGCCCTGGAAGGGAGTGTCCCGTTGTCCTCCTCCGCCTTCCGTACGGTTCCGGCCTCCGCGGATGTTGTGATCATCGGTGGCGGTGTCATGGGTGCGAGCACCGCGTTCCACCTCGCCGAAGCCGGGGTGACGAACATCGTCGTGGTCGAGCGCGGCGACCTCGGCTGTGGCAGTTCCGGAAAGCCGATCGGCGGCGTACGCGCCCAGTTCTCCGATCCGCTCAACATCGAGCTGGGCAGCCGCAGCCTTCGCGCCTACCGTGACTTCCCCCGACGCCCCGGCGCGGGTATCGGGCTCGACATCGTCGGCTACCTCTTCCTTCTCGACAGCGAGCGGCAGGCGGCCGATTTCGAGGCCGGCGTCGAGTTGCAGAACAGCCTCGGTGTGCCGAGCCGCGTGATCAGCCCCGACGAGGCCCGTCGCCTGTGTCTCTACGTCAGCACCGACGGCCTCGTGGCCGCCGCGCACTCCCCCGCCGACGGGCACGCCCGCCCCGGTCTGGTCGTCCAGGGATATGCGCGGGCGGCGGCCCGGGCCGGCGTCACGCTCGCCACCCACACCGCGGTCGTGGGCATCGACACGGCCGGGAGCCGCGTCGTCGCCGTGCACACCAGCCACGGCCGTATCGTGTGCTCCACCGTGATCTGCACGGCTGGGGCCTGGTCGGCGCGGATCGGCGACATGGTCGGCGTCAACCTGCCGGTACGGCCCGTGAAGAGGCAGCTCGCGTTCACCGTGCCGCTCACGCCGCCCGCTCCGCGCATCCCGTTCACCATCGACTTCTCCTCCACCGCCTACTTCCACAACAGCGACGACGGTCTGCTGTTCGGGCTGGCCGACCCCGGCCAGGAGGAGGGCTTCGACACCACGTGGACCCCGGAATGGCTGGAGCTGTTCCGCAGCGTCGCCCGGCGCCGCGCCCCGGCCCTGGCCGACATGCGGACCGGCGCCGGATGGGCGGGCCTGTACGAGGTCACACCGGACCACAACGCGCTGATCGGCCGTTCCGGCGAACTCCCCGACTTCCTCTACGCGACCGGGTTTTCCGGTCATGGCTTCCTGCAGGCGCCCGCGGTCGGCGAAGTCGTACGCGACCTGTACCTGGAGCGCGAGCCGTTCACCGACATCTCCCCGCTCAGCGCCGACCGGTTCCGCCACGGCGCCGGCATCCGCCCCGAAGCCCACGTGGTGTGAAGGCCGATGGCTCACGTGGTGTGCACCCCGATCGAAAGGCCGAACCATGTCGACGATCAGTCAGTGGCAGCTGCGGGCCGCCTTCGCGGAGCGACTGTCGCGGATGTACGGCCAGGAGGTTCCCGCCTACACCACGCTCGTGGACGTCTCGCGCGAGGTCAACGAGGACGTGCTGCGCGCGCAGGGCGCCGGCGCCGAACGCCTCGGGTCCATCGGCCGGGTGACCGCCGAGCGGCACGGCGCCATCCGTGTCGGCACGCCGCAGGAACTGCACCAGGTCGCCCGCGTCTTCGGCGCCTTCGGTATGCACCCGGTCGGGTTCTACGACCTGCGGGAGGCGGCGGCCAGCGCCGTCCCCGTCGTCTCGACGGCGTTCCGGCCGGTCGACGGGGAGGAACTAGCGCGCAACCCCTTCCGGGTGTTCACCTCCCTGCTCACCCCGGCCGACCCCCGTTTCTTCGACGCCGATCTGCGCTCGCGGCTGGAGGCCTTCCTCGCGCGCCGCGAACTCTTCCCACCCGAGCTGCTCGCGCTGGCCGACCGTGCCGCCGCCGACCGGGAACTGCCCGAGGAACAGGCCGAACGCCTCCTCCAACTGGCCGTCCAGGCATTCGAGTTGTCCCCCGAGCCTGTCGACCAGGCCTGGTACGAGACCCTGGAGCGGATCTCCGCCGTCGCCGCGGACATCGGCGGCGTGCGCAGCACACACATCAACCACCTCACCCCGCGCGTCCTGGACATCGACGAGCTGTACCGGCGCATGACCGAGCGCGGCATCGAGATGATCGACACCATCCAGGGTCCGCCCGCCTGGAAGGGCCCCGACGTCCTGCTGCGGCAGACCTCCTTCCGGGCCCTGGCCGAACCCCGCGCGATGCGCACCCCGGACGGCGGTGTCGTCAGCGGTGCCCTGCGGGTGCGCTTCGGTGAGGTCGAGGCCCGCGGCATCGCCCTCACCCGCGAGGGCCGCGCCCTGTACGACGAACTCCTGGGCCTCGTCGACGAGCAGGCGGCCCAGAACCCTTCGGAGGCCCGCGGTGACATCGCGCGCGCCGTGTGGGAGCGGCACATGCCCGCTAGCGAGCAGGAGCTGGCCGCCGAAGGACTCGCCTACTTCACCTATCGGGTCGACCCCGACCGGCCGCGCGACGGCAGCCGACCGCCCGTCGGCCGCGCCGAACTGGTGCGGCAGGGCTGGGTGATCGCCGAGCCCGTCGTCTACGAGGACTTCCTGCCCCGCTCCGCCGCCGGCATCTTCCAGTCCAACCTCAGCGGCGAGGGCGTCCGCGACAACGAGCAGCAGGGCACCGCCTACGACGCCGCCTGGCTCTCCGGCGCCATCGGCCGCGAGGTCCTGGACCCCTTCGCCCTCTATGAAAAGCAGCAGGCCCGGTCCCTCGCGCACGTCGCCCGCGACCTCGACCTCGACCTTGATCTCGGCCTCCCCGACACCCTCGGCTGACCCCTCACACCCCCAAGGACGACCATGACCAGCACCGCACTGCCCAGCACGGACGACCTGCGCGCCCGCGCCCGTGCCGCCCTGAGGAACATCGGCGTCGACGTGGCCGAGGGCAACGACCTCCATGCCCGCACACCCCTCACCGGTGAGCATCTCCTCGGCCTGAGGGCCGCGACCGAAGCCGACGCCGAAGAGGCCGTCGCAGCCGCCCGTACGGCCTTCCTGACCTGGCGCATCACGCCCGCGCCGCGCCGGGGTGAACTCGTGCGCCGCCTGGGCGAGTTGCTGCGCGAACACAAGAGCGACCTGGCCGGCCTGGTGACCATCGAGGCGGGCAAGATCAGCTCCGAGGCGCTCGGCGAGATCCAGGAGATGATCGACATCTGCGACTTCGCCGTGGGCCTGTCCCGTCAGCTCTACGGCCGTACGATCGCCTCCGAACGGCCCGGTCACCGCCTGGCGGAGACCTGGCATCCGCTCGGCGTGGTCGGCGTCATCTCCGCCTTCAACTTCCCCGCCGCCGTGTGGTCCTGGAACACCGCCGTCGCCCTCGTGTGCGGCGACACGGTGATCTGGAAGCCCTCGGAGCTCACGCCGCTGACGTCCCTGGCCTGCGACCACCTACTGGCCCGCGCCGCCGCCGAACTCGGCGCCCCGCGAGATGTGCACCGCCTGCTCCTCGGTGACCGCGCGGTCGGCGAGAGACTCGTCGACGACCCCCGCGTCGCCCTCGTCAGCGCCACCGGCTCCACCCGCATGGGCCGCGAGGTCGGTCTCCGCGTCGCCGCCCGCTTCGGCCGCAGCCTGCTGGAACTCGGCGGCAACAACGCCGCGATCGTCGCCCCGTCCGCCGACCTGGACCTCGCCGTCCCGGCCATCGTCTTCGCCGCGGCCGGCACCGCGGGACAGCGCTGTACGACGCTGCGCCGCCTCATCGTCCACCGCGACATCGCCGACACCCTCATCGAGCGGCTGACCGCCGCCTACACCAAGCTTCCCATCGGCGACCCGTTCGACGACACCACCCTGGTCGGCCCGCTGATCTCCACCACGGCGTTCGATGCCATGCGGGGTGCCCTCGCCCGCGTCCAGGCGCAGGGCGGCAAGATCCTGGCCGGCGGAAACCGGCGCCTGGCCGAGGCCGCACCCGCGGCGGCCTACACCGAGCCCGTCCTCGTCCGCGTCCCCGAACAGACCGACGTCGTACGGGAGGAGACCTTCGCCCCGATCCTGTACGTCCTCACCTACGACACCCTCGACGAGGCGATCGCGCTGCACAACGACGTCCCCCAGGGCCTGTCGTCCAGCATCTTCACCCGTGACCAGCGGGAAGCCGAGATCTTCCTGTCCTCCGCCGGCTCCGACTGCGGCATCGCCAACGTCAACATCGGCACCTCCGGAGCCGAGATCGGCGGCGCATTCGGGGGCGAGAAGGACACCGGCGGCGGCCGCGAGTCCGGCTCCGACGCCTGGAAGTCCTACATGCGCTCGGCCACCAACACCATCAACTACTCCGCCGAACTCAACCTCGCCCAGGGAGTCAGCTTCCTGTGACCAGCTCCGTCGCAACCGATCCAGGGGCCGGCCTGCCTCACGGGTGCGGACGGAGCCGGAGGTGACCGTCGACGGAGATGACGTTCTGCTGTGAGCCGAGCCTGTCGCATCCGGGACGGTGTGCGGGCCAGGATCGTCGTATGCAGCCGGTGTTCGTTCTCGTGCACAGTCCGTCCGTGGGCCCCTCGACCTGGCGCCCTGTGGCCGAACACCTGTCGGTGGAGGGATACGAGGCTCGGGTGCCGTCCCTGCTGGGCATCGGCGCCGGTGCCCCGCCCTTCTGGCCGCGCATCGCCGACGCGGTCCGCGACGACCTCCGGAAGGTCCCGGCCGACAGGCCCGTGGCGCTGGTGGTCCACAGCAACGCCGGCTTGTTCCTCCCGGCGATTCGCTCGAGTCTCGACCGTCCGGTGACCGGCTCGGTCTTCGTCGACGCCGCGCTACCGGCGCGGACCGGACCCACTCCGGTCGCCTCACCGGAGTTGCTGGAGTTCCTGCGCCCGATGGCCGTGAACGGCAGGCTGCCGCGCTGGACGGACTGGTGGGACGAAGCGGACGTCGCACCCATGTTCTCCGACCCGACGATGCGGCAGACAGTGGTCGAGGAACAGCCCAGACTTCCACTGTCCTACTACGAGCAGCACGTCCCGGCCCCGGACGGCTGGGACGACCATCCCTGTTCCTACCTGCTGTTCGGCCCTCCGTACGACGAGGTTGCCGCCGAGGCGCACGATCGCGGCTGGCGTGTGGCACACCTGCCCGGCGCTCACCTCCACCAGATCGTCGATCCCGTCGGCACGGCGCGCCACCTCGTCGAGCTCGCCGGTAGGGCCTGACCCCCTGGGCTCAGGGCACCGGGCCGTGGCCGGAATGCCGCGCGTCAGTTGGGATTGTCGCCGTTGGTGAGGGTCTCCCATGCCACGAAGAGGTTGTTGGTGCCGGCCGGGCGGTTCCGCTCGGTCAGGGTCTGGGTGTTGGTCATGGCGATGCCCAGGCGATGGTGCAGGGCGTTGTAGCCGACCTCGGTGATCGGGCCGAGCCCTCGCTTGACGGATCCGCCGCACAACCAGCTGGGGACGGCGGCGCCCAGCTCGTACTTGGACTGGAAGCCGAGTGCCTGCCGCAGCCGCTCGCCGATGTCGGTGCCGTAGAGGTCCTGCCCTTGGATCCGGCTGGTCTCGGCGACGTGCGAGATGGCGGAGATGCCGTATCCGGTGTGCACGAAGTCGCGGCAGGTCTCCTGGGTGAGGCCGGTCACGAAGGTGTTCTGGCCCTGCCAGTACGCGACGATCTTGTCCCGGGTGTTGAGGTTCTGGCTCGGCACGGTCTTCGGCAGGTCGCCGTCGGAGGACAGGTACACATAGGCGGCGGTGCGGGTGCGGAAGCGTGCGATGGCCGAGTCGTAGGAGGCCTTGTCCTCGAGGAAGACGGAGATGCCGACGGCCGCCTCCGTCATCGTCAGTTCCCAGTTCCCGTTGGAATTGGAGCCGTTGATGACTTTGGGCAGGTAGACGTTGCGGAGCAGGGTGGCGAACCGGCCGGCGTCGGCCCACGCGCCGGTGTAGGTGTACTTGATCAGCTCGGCGGCCTTGGCCCAGGAGGCTCCCGCCCAGGCGGTCTGCAGTGGCGCGTTGCTGTTGGTGTGATCGGTGAGCGTGGCGGACCAGGCGTCCATCAGCTCGATCGCCTTCTTCGCATACCGCTCGTCACGGGTGATGTACCAGGCGAGTGCGTCGGTGTATGCCGCGATGGCGTCCTCGCGCTCGTCCGTACAGCCGTGGTTGGGGTCGGAATACGGACCGCACTCGACGACGGCACGGGGCTTGGGGGTGCGACCGAGGCTTGCGTACTGACTCGCCATCATCTGGTCGTACGCGCTCTTCCAGGGCTGGGCGCCGGCGAGAACCTTGGTGCGCGCGAAGTCGAGCTGAGCACGCGAGAGAGTGACACCCGGGTGGACGAAGGCGGCAGGAGCGGCGTCTGCCCTCTGGGTACCGGGCCAGGAAAGCAGTCCGGTCGCCAGCATGGCGGCCGCCGCGGTGAGCGCGAGAGCGGATCGTGCGGACGTACGGCGACGTGGAGCGGGTATGTCCTGCATATGACACGTCCTCATATGTGAACGGAATGCGACTCCTTGAACGGAGTGCCGATCGACGACCATAGGTACGGACCAACTACCCGTCAAGTAGCCCGGAAACAGGGGGCGTTCACACATGGCCGATGACTCCGACCGGAGGCCGGATTCATCCGATGCGGTGATCACCGGCACAGAAAAGGCCGGGAGCCCGACTCGCCGACAAGGACTTTACGCACTCACCTGATTACTCTTTGTGTCCATGCTGGCGGGGTCGGTCATGACGCGAAGCAGCCGCTCCATGGCGCGGGCCGGAGCGGTGGTCGCCGTGTTGCTGGCCACGCTCCTGCACATCCTCGGCTGCTGTCACGGTCCGACGGCGGCCGCGACACCGCGGGCTGACGCCCTGTCGCAGACGGCACCCCATGCTTATGGAGCGCAACTCCCCGACAGGCATCCGGAGACCAGAGCCGGGCAGAGCACGCCCGCGCCGGACGAGGACGCTCACTGCTGCGGCCTGGGCGAGCCGACCGTACAGCCGCCGCGCGGCCCCAGTACGGCCGGACCGCCCTTCCTCGCCGTCGTGCCGTCGGAGCCGCCCGCCACCGGCCTGGCCCTTCCCCCGTCGGCCTGTCACGACTGCCCCCTGGCCTCCGCCGCGTTCTCCACCGGGCACGGGCGGGCTCTTCTCGGCGTGTGGCGGACCTGATCGTCCCCTCGCCGCGCCCCGCACCCCGCGGGGCCGCACGGCGACCGATCGCCTCCGCCATCTTCCCCACCCCACCGGCCGGCCGCCCGTCACGGCGCCGGCCGCAGGAGAAGCACGCCATGAACGACCCCACGCGCACCACGCTGCCCAGCCGTCCGGCACCGTTGCCGGCCGGCGCGAAACTCCCCCAGCACTCCCCCGCCGGCCTCGTCGGCGACACGCCCGTCCTGTGGATCGGCGAACCCTTCACCGCCCTCGGACGCGGCTTCTGGGCCAAGCTCGAGGGCCACAACCCCGGCGGCATCAAGGACCGCTCCGCCCTGCACATGGTCCGCGCCGCCCGTGAGCGAGGCCGGCTCCGGCCCGGCGCCCGCGTCATCGAGTCGACCTCCGGCACCCTGGGACTCGGACTGGCCCTGGCCGGCGCGGCCTACGGCCATCCGGTCACCGTCGTCACCGACCCCGGTATGGAGCCGTTGCTGACCGGCCTGCTCGGCGCGTACGGGGCGGAGGTCGACCTCGTCACCGCGCCCCTCCCGGACGGCGGCTGGCAGGAGGCCCGCCGCCGGCGCGTCGAAGAACTGCTCGCCGTCCATCCGGACGCATGGTGCCCGGACCAGTACAACAACCCGGACAACGTCGCCGCATACGCCCCGCTCGCGTACGAGCTCGTCGCCCAGCTCGGCCGTATCGACACCCTGGTCGTCTCCGTCGGCACCGGCGGCCACTCGGCCGGCATCGGTTCCGTGCTGCGCGGCTTCTTCCCCCGGATGCGGGTCGTCGGGGTCGACACCACCGGCTCGACGATCTTCGGCCAGCCCGCCGGACCCCGCCTCATGCGCGGACTGGGCTCCAGCATCTACCCGCGCAATGTCGCCTACGGCCTCTTCGACGAGGTGCACTGGGTAGCCGCCCCCGAAGCCGTGTGGGCCGCCCGCCGCCTGGCCCGCGACCACTACGCCAGCGGTGGCTGGAGCGTCGGGGCCGTCGCCCTCGTCGCCCGCTGGCTGGCCCGCACCCTGCCTGCGGAGGACCGGATCGCCGCCGTCTTCCCCGACGGGCCGCAACGGTACGTCGGCACGGTCTTCGACGACACCTACTGCCGGCGCCACAGTCTCCTCGGGCAGGTACCGGCCGAGGATCCCGACGAGATCGCCGACAGCCGGGGGCGCACCGTCACCCGTTGGACCCGCTGCACCGTCATCACCGACCCCCTCGCCCACCCGGATCGCCACGACCTCGTGGGAGCCACCCGATGAAGCACCTGTGGCGGCAGACCCGCTCCTTCCCGCCCGCGGCACGGCTGCTGATGGCCAACCAGTTCGGCATCAACCTCGCCTTCTACATGCTGATGCCCTACCTCGCCGCCCATCTGTCCCACGGGCTCGGCCTCGCCGCCTGGGCCGTCGGACTCGTACTCGGCGTCCGCAACTTCTCCCAGCAGGGCATGTTCCTCATCGGCGGCACCCTCGCCGACCGCTTCGGCTACAAGATCCCGATCATGGCCGGGTGCCTGCTGCGCACGGTGGGCTTCGGCCTGCTCGGCTGGGTCGACAACCTGCCCACCCTCGTCGCGGCCTCCGCCGCAACGGGCTTCGCAGGTGCCCTGTTCAACCCGGCCGTGCGCGCCTACCTCGCCGCCGAGGCGGGCGAGCGGCGAGTGGACGCCTTCGCCGCGTTCAACGTCTACTACCAGGCGGGGATGCTGCTGGGCCCGTTGGTCGGACTCGCCCTGCTGGCCGCCGACTTCCGGCTCGTGTGCACGGTCGCCGCCGCCGTCTTCGCCGTACTCACCGTGCTGCAAGGGCGCGTGCTGCCCACACGCTGCCGGGACAGGGGGGACACCGGGAAGGAGAGTGTGCGGGCGCAGTGGCGCGGCGTGGTGACGAACCGTCCGTTCCTCCTCTTCTCCCTGTCGATGATCGGGTCGTACGTCCTGACCTTCCAGGTGTATCTCGCCCTGCCGCTCGCCGCGTCCGACGCGCTCGGCACCGGGGGAACCGCGGTCACCAGTGGCCTGTTCGTCGTGTCGGCCGCGGTCGCCGTGGTGGGCCAACTGCACCTCACCGGCTGGGCCAAGGACCGCTGGCCGCCGGGAGAGGCCCTGGTGCGCGGGCTGGCGGCGATGGGGCTCGCCTTCGTACCGCTCGCCCTCAGCCCACGCGGCTCCTCGGCGGCCGTGCTCGTGTCCCTCGTCGTGGCGGTGGTCCTGCTGGCGGCCGGATCCGCGATCGTCTACCCCTTCGAGATGGACACGGTCGTCGCCCTGTCCGGCAACCGCCTGGTCGCCACGCACTACGGCCTCTACAACACCGTCTCCGGACTGGGCATCACCCTGGGCAACCTCGACACCGGAGCGCTCTGGGACTTCGCGCAGCGCCATGACGCCACCTGGCTGACCTGGGCGGCCCTGACCACGACCGGAACGGCCTGCGCCGCGGCGGTCGCGGCCCTCTCCCGAACCGGACGCCTCACCACACGACAACCCCAGCCCGCCGCAGCGTGAGCCGCACCACCTGGGCGGCCCGGCCACGCGGTCCGGGCCCCAGGGGTGTCATGTCCCGTATACAGAGGAAACGAGAAGCAGGTCACCGACCGCTCCTGCCAGGGCCCGGCCGACACGGCCGCACGGCCGGGGCGGGGCGCACCGGAGTCCCGCATCCGTTCAGCCGTCCCACGACCAGTCGGCCACTTCGGGCAGGTCCATGCCGTGTTCGCGGATCCAGACGTGGTGGCGCTGCCGGGCGTCCGCCATCCGCTGGCGCACGGCCGCTGCCCGCACCGCCAGACCGGGGACGCGGTCGATGACGTCCATCACGAGGCGGTAGCGGTCCAGGTCGTTGCGCACGACCATGTCGAAGGGGGTGGTCGTGGTACCGATCTCCTTGTATCCGCGTACGTGCAGGTTCTTGTGGCCGGTGCGCCGGTAGGCGAGGCGGTGGATCAGCCACGGGTAGCCGTGGTAGGCGAAGACGACCGGCTTGTCGGTGGTGAAGAGGCCGTCGTACTCGAAGTCGCTCATCCCGTGCGGGTGTTCGTCGCTCGGCAGCAGACGGGCGATGTCGACGACGTTCACCACACGCACCGCCATCTCGGGCAGCTCCCGGCGCAACAGCTGGGCCGCCGCCAGGACTTCCTGTGTGGGCACGTCGCCCGCGCACCCCAGCACCACGTCGGGCTCGCGGGTACCGTCCTCGGTGCCGGCCCACTCCCAGATTCCGGCGCCACGCGCACAGTGGACCTCGGCCTGCTCCATGGACAGCCAGTCGAAGCACGGCTGCTTGCCGGCCACGACGACGTTGACGTAGTCACGGCTGCGCAGGACGTGATCGGCCACCGACAGCAGGGTGTTGGTGTCCGGCGGCAGGTAGACCCGTACCGCCTCGGGACTCTTGTTGAGGATGTGGTCGACGAACCCGGGGTCCTGGTGGGAGAAGCCGTTGTGGTCCTGCCGCCACACGTGGGAGGTGAGCAGGTAGTTGAGGGAGGCGACGGGGGCGCGCCAGGGCAGTCGGCGGGTGGTGCGGAGCCATTTGACGTGCTGGTTGACCATGGAGTCGACGATGTGCACGAATGCCTCGTAGCAGGAGAAGAGGCCGTGCCGGCCGGTGAGGAGGTAACCCTCCAGCCAGCCCTGGCAGGTGTGCTCGGAGAGGATCTCCATGACCCGGCCGTGCCGGTCGAGGTGTTCGTCGACGGGCAGGGTCTCGGCCTGCCAAGCCTTGCCGCTGGCGCCGTAGACGGCCTGCAGGCGGTTGGAGGCGGTCTCGTCGGGGCCGACCAGGCGGAAGTCGCGGCGGTCGGCGGTGGCCGCCATGACGTCCTGGAGCAGGTCACCGAGGACGCGGGTCGGTTCGTGCACGGTGACGCCGGGTTTGCCGACGTCCACGGCGTACCGCTCCAGTGGCGGCAGGGGCAGCTCACGGACGAGGAGACCACCGTTGGCGTGCGGTGTCGCTCCGAGCCTGCGGGCGCCCTCGGGGACGCAGGCGAGGACGTCCGCGCGGGGCACGCCGCGCTCGTCGAACAGTTCTTCGGGGCGGTACGACCGCAGCCACTGCTCCAGCTGCCGCAGGTGCTCGGGGTTCTCCCGGACGGCGGCGAGCGGCACCTGGTGGGAGCGCCAGGTACCCTCCACCGGCAGCCCGTCGACCTCGGCCGGGCCCGTCCAGCCCTTCGGGGTGCGCAGCACGATCACCGGCCAGCGGGGCCGGTCTGTGACCCCGTCCTCGCGGGCGGCCCGCTGCAGGGCGGTGATGCGGTCGACCGCGGCGTCCATGACCTCGGCCATCGCGCGGTGTACGGCCGCCGGGTCGTCGCCGGTGACATGGATCGGATCGTGGCCGTAGCCCCTGAGCAGGTCGTCGAGTTCGGCCTCGGGCAGCCGGGACAGTACGGCCGGATTGGCGATCTTGTAGCCGTTGAGGTGCAGGATCGGCAGGACGGCGCCGTCGTCGACCGGGTCGAGGAACTTGTTCGAGTGCCAGGAGGCGGCCAGCGGTCCGGTCTCCGCCTCCCCGTCGCCGATCACACAGGCGACCAGCAGGTCCGGATTGTCGAGGGCGGCGCCGTAGGCGTGTGCGAGGGAGTATCCCAGCTCGCCCCCTTCGTGGATCGAGCCCGGGGTCTCCGGGGCGACATGGCTGGGCACCCCGCCGGGGAAGGAGAACTGCCTGAAGAGCCGGGCCATGCCCGCCGCGTCCCGGGTGACGTCCGGATAGGTCTCGGTGTACGAGCCCTCCAACCAGGAATTGGCCAGGACGGCGGGCCCCCCGTGGCCGGGCCCCCAGATGCACAGGGCGTTCAGGCCACGGGCCCTGATGAGGCGGTTGAGGTGGGTGTACACGAGGTTGAGGCCGGGTGAGGTGCCCCAGTGGCCCAGCAGACGCGGCTTGACGTGCTCCGGGCGCAGCGGTTCGGTCAGCAAGGGGTTGGCCATGAGGTAGATCTGGCCGACGGAGAGGTAGTTCGCGGCGCGCCAGTGGGCGTCCAGCGTCGCGAGTTCCTCTTCGGTGAGCCCGGCGGGCGCCTGCTGCGTGTCGACGGACATCGGGATTCCTTCCGGATCTGACGGCTGTCGGGGCGTGACGCGTGCCCCGGGCGGGCACAGCACCCACCCTCCGGCGGACCGCGGGTACCCGACAGGGCCGTTCGGTCCAAATCCGCCGACGAGGCGGCCGTTCGGGCCGGATCGGGGGGAACTGATCGGTTTTCTTGGGCATCGCGGTCGCCCGCCCCAAAATACCCCCGGGGGTACTCGTGCTACCGTCGAACATATACCCCCCGGGGTAATTTCACCCGGAAGCCGGAAAGGAGTACCCGTGTTCTTCGTCGACACGATCGAGGTGGCCGGGCTCGGGAACCGCAGTTACCTGGCAGGCGGCGAGCGGACGGCCGTGGTGGTCGACCCGCCGCGCGACATCGACCAGGTGATCGCCGCCGCCGCACGGCGCGGGGTGCGGATATCCCACGTCGTCGAGACGCACCTGCACAACGACTACGTCACCGGCGGACTGGAGCTGGCCCGGGTCACGGGCGCCGCCTACCTCGTGCCCGCCGCGGCACGGGTCACGTACGAGCGCGTACCGGTGCACGACGGCGACCGCCACGGGATCGACGCGCGCACCGGACTGGTGCTGCGCGCGATCGCGACCCCCGGCCACACCCCGCACCACACCTCGTACGCGCTCGAGGAGAACGGCACGGCGGTCGCCGTGTTCACCGGCGGCTCCCTGCTGATCGGCACCGTCGGCCGACCCGACCTGGTCGAACCACGGCTGACGGAAGACCTCGCCCGCGCTCAGCACGCCTCCGCGCACCGCCTGGCCACCGAGCTTCCGGACGACGCCGTCGTGCTGCCCACGCACGGCTTCGGGAGCTTCTGCTCGGCCGGCCGGGCGGAGGGCACGTCCACCACGATCGGCGACGAGAAGGCGTCCAACACCGCCCTCACCCGGGACGTGGAGGCCTTCGTCGCCGACCTGCTCGCCGGCCTGGACGACACGCCCGCCTACTACGCCCACATGGGCCCGGTGAACGCCGCGGGGCCCGCGCCCGTGGACCTGACCCCGCCCGCCCTCGCGGACGCCGACGAGATCGCGGGGCGGCTCGCCGCCGGGGAGTGGGTGGTCGACCTGCGCAACCGGGTCGCCTTCGCGGAAGGGCATGTCGCGGGCTCGTTCAACTTCGAGGCCGCGGGACAGCTCGCCACCTACCTGGCCTGGCTGATCCCATGGGGCAAGCCGGTGACCCTGCTCGCCGAGTCCGCCGGACAACTCGCCGCCGCCCAGCGCGAGCTGGTACGGGTCGGCATCGACCGCCCGGCCGCCGCGGCCACCGGAGACCCGTCGCGCTGGGCACGGGAAGGCGAGGCCCTCGCCTCCTTCCCACGCGCCACGTTCGCCGACCTCGCCGAGCACCCCGGGGACGGCATCGTCGTACTGGACGTGCGCCGGGACTCGGAACGGGCGTCGGGGCAGGTGGCCGGCTCGGTCCACATCCCCCTGCACACCTTGCACCGCCGTCTGCGCGAAGTCCCCGACGGACAGATATGGGTGCACTGCGCCGGCGGCATGCGAGCCGCCATCGCCGCCTCCCTGCTGGATGCCGCGGGCCGTGACGTCGTCGCGGTCGACGACGGCTTCGACGCGGCTCAGAAGGCCGGGCTGACCGTGCGCACCCGCTTCGGACACGCCCGGGGCGGCCCGGCGCGGGTGACGGTGCGGGAGGCCGCCGCGCGCACACAATATGCGCCGGCGGCCGGAGACAGCGGGTCCTCCGTGTTGCTCGACGTACGCGAACCCGACGAGTGGCGGGCCGGCCACGCCCCCGGAGCCGTACACCTGCCCCTCACGGCACTCGCCGCCGGTGCCGGGCTCCCCGCCGAGGCACAGGCGAGGCCCGTCGTCGTGATCTGCCGTTCCGGCCGCCGCTCCCGGCAGGCCGCCGAACTGCTGCTGGGCATGGGCGTCGAAGCCGTCGATGTCATGGGCGGCATGCAGGAGTGGGCCGGGGCGGGACTCCCGGTCGTGGACGCGCGCGGCAGGACCGGGACCGTCGCGTGAGCGCTGTGCTGCTCGCGCTGATCGCCGGGGCCGTCATCGGCCTGGCGCTCGGCGCCCTGGGAGGCGGCGGCAGCGTACTGACCGTGCCCGCCCTGATCTACCTGCTCGGCTTCACCCCGGTCGCGGCCACCACGGCCAGCCTGGTCATCGTCACCGTCACCTCCGCCACCGCGCTCAGCGCGCACGCCCGCGACGGCCACGTCCGCTGGCGTACGGGGCTGCTGTTCGCGGCGGCCGGGATCGGCCCGGCCATGCTGGGCGGGGCGCTCGCCGGACACCTGCCGGAGGCGGTGCTGACCATGGCCTTCGCCGTGGTCGCGGCCACCGCCGCGGTACGGATGCTCAGGCCCCGCTCGGACTCGGACGACGCCGTGCGCGTACGGCCGGGTCGGGCGGCGGCTGCCGGTGCCGGACTGGGCACGGTCACTGGTGTCCTCGGCGTGGGCGGCGGCTTCCTCGCGGTCCCGGCGCTGATCAACGTCCTCGGGATGCGGATGCGGGCGGCCGTGGGCACCAGCCTGCTCGTCATCACCATGAACTCACTGGCCGCCCTGGTGATGCGCGCCGGTACGGCCGACGGACTGGACTGGGCCGTCATCGCGCCCTTCGCCGGGGCGGCGATCCTGGGTGCCTGGGACGGCAAGCGCCTGTCGGCGAAGCTGTCCGGACACACCCTGCAGCGGGTCTTCGCCCTCGTCCTGCTGGCGGTGGCCGGCTTCATGCTGGTCGACGCGGTGCTGCGATGACCGCGCGCGGGCGATTCGCTACGCCAGCGACAGGAACAGCTTCTCCAGCCGCGCGCGCATCGCCTCCGTGTCCTCACCGTTCTTGCGGCCCGATTCGATGTCGGCCACGCACTGCTGCAGGCCGGTGGCGATGATCGCGAAACCGGCCCGGTCGAGGGCCCGCGAGGCGGCGGCCAGCTGCGTGATGACGTCCTCGCAGTCCCGCCCCTCCTCGATCATCCGGATCACGCCGGAGATCTGGCCCTGCGCACGCCGCAGCCGGTTCAGCACGGCCTTCAGGGACGCGCCCTCAAGCTCCAGTTCCACGATCACTCCTCGAAAAATACCCCTAGGGGTACTGTACGTCCCGGTCCGGGACGGCAGCGAACATCAAGGATCGCCTCTGCCATGACCACCACCCCCCTCACCCTCGACACCGGCCAGGCCCGCGCCCGGCTGCACGAACTCACCGTCATCGACGTACGCACCCCCGCCGAATACGCCTCCGGCCACCTGCCCGGCGCCCTGAACATCCCCCTGGACCGGATTCGGCGCGCGCTGCCCGAGATACGGCACGCCGCCGGACACGGCGACGTCCTGGTGGTGTGTGCCTCCGGCGCCCGCTCGGACAGCGCGTGCAAGCTGCTGGCCGGTGAGGGCATCCGGACGGCCACCCTCACCGGCGGCACCAGCGCCTGGGCCGCCGAAGGGCACGAACTGCACCGGCCTGCCGCCTGTGACACGCGCGCCGGCTGGAGCATGGAGCGGCAAGTGCGCTTCACCGCGGGCACGGTCATCCTTCTGGGCCTGCTCCTCGGCCTGCTGGTACACCCGGCCTTCCAGATCCTCTCGGCCGGCGTCGCGGGCGGCCTCGTCTTCTCCGCGCTCACCGACACCTGCGGCATGGCGGCCCTGCTGGGCAAGCTGCCGCACAACCGTCCCCGCCCGGCAGACCTCGCCGCGACGCTCGCCGCACTGCGCCGCGGCTGACCGCCACGACGCCGGACCCGGTCTTCAAGGGCGGCGCGCCGCTCGGGGAGTTCCGGCGGGCTGCTCGGCCGCGCCGACCCGCTCAAGGAGCAGGTGGGCCAGGCCCCGGGCCTCGGCCGGGGTGAGTGCCGCCCAGACTCCCGGTTCGCCGCCCTGGTCCTCCCCCACGTCCAGGGCGATCCGGCTGACGGGCCGGTCGCCGTGCCCGAGGTGCAGGCACCGCACCTCGATCCTGCGTCCGCACGTCGTCACCAAAGGGGTCTCGTCGGTCCGGCTCCCTTCGGGCCTGTCGAGCCGGTCGTACCCTGCCGTCGCCATCGGTCTCACGCTCCTTCGCCGGTCGGTTCCGTCCCCCAGCAGCGCTTGATGTGCGGGAGTTGTTCCCGCTCACTCCTCGGTCGTACGGCCGACCGGGGCTGAAAGCCCGCAGAAGGAGCCGAATGAGCCGAAGGGCCCTCGCGCCCTGGCCGAGCGAATGCGACCGTGAAAAACGGCCCATGTGCCGCAGATCTGACCGGTGGCCCAGGAAAGGCGGTGGGGACGATGACACTCCCTCTGGTTGTGGGCGTCGACGGATCGCATGCCAGTCTGCTCGCGGTCGACTGGGCCGCGGCCGAAGCCGTCCGTCACGGCGTTCCCCTGCGGCTCGTCCACGGCTCCCTCTGGGAGCGTTACGAGGGCGAGCTGCCGGAATCCGATACCGGTCGTCCCGCCGAGCAGCTGCTGGCCGAGCACATCGTGACCGCCGCGGCCGAGTGCGCAGAGCGGCACAACCCCGATGTGAAGGTCACCACCGACATCCTCCCGGAGGACGCCGCGACCGCCCTGGTGCACGAGGGCGATGCCGCATTCGCCGTGGTGACAGGCTCACGCGGGCGCGGTCGGCTCAAGGAGCTGCTGCTCGGCTCGGTCGGTCTGGCCGTCGCGGCCCGGGCCCACTGCCCCGTGGTCGTGGTGCGAGGTGATCAAGCCGGTCTCGCCGGTACGCACGGGCGGATCCTGCTGGGCCTCGGGGACACCGACACCGGCTCCGAGGCCCTCCGATTCGCCTTCCGCGAGGCCGCTGTCCGGGGCTGCGCCCTGGACGTCGTACGTGCCTGGCGCCGCCCTGCCCATGGTGCGAGCGATGATCGGGCGCGGGCCGATGAGCCGGCCGATGCGGGAGCGTCCGCGCTGATCGATGCGTCGCTCGGTGCCCTGAGCGCCGAGTTTCCGCAGGTCCGGACCCACCGTTCGGTGATCGAGGGGCCGGCGAGCAAGATCCTGGTGAGCCGGTCGGCGGCCGCGGATCTCGTGGTCATCGGCGCGCGCCGCAGGACGGGCCACTTCGGCCTTCAGCTCGGGCGGGTCGGCCACACGCTGCTGCACCACGCCCAGTGCCCGGTCGTGATCGTGCCCCAGCAGCAGCGTGAGCAGCCGTGAGCGGCCGTAGCCGAGAGCGTCGATCCGCCCGGCGCCGGCGCTCTCAGCCGAAGAGGCTGCGCACCCGGATCGTCTCGACATGCCGCCACGAGCCGCCGGGCAGCAGCAGCCAGTCACCCTTCGCCGAAGACGCCCTGCGTACGACGGTGGTGCGCGCCGCTCTGCGCGTCGGCAGCCGGGAACCACAACCCTTCACCTCGGCCCGGGGCCGGGCGGGCGCTCGTTTGCTCATGGCCTCTCCCACGACATGAAGCGCGGTACCTCCCACGTTCCCCTGCATGAGCACTCCCCCCACGGACATCGTCGCCCTTTTCTCGGAGGATCGCCCTGGGAGGGCACAGCGCGTTGCCCTGGCGAGATCGCGGCACCGCGTGCAGCGTGGAAACGAACGTGGCCGATCGACGGGGTGGGAGAGCCGTAGGAGAGGTGGGACACATGGACAGGGATGCCTCCGAGCCCCGGGTCGTCGTCGGGGTCGACGGATCGCCGTCCTCGTACGAGGCCCTGCGCTGGGCCATCCGGTACGCCGGCCTCGTCGGCGGCACCGTGGAAGCGGTCGCCGTGTGGGAGCTGCCCGGGCTCTACGGCTGGTCGGCCCCGGCCGTGGACATGGACGTCGACGAGGAGGAGACCCGGCAGCGGATGCGGAAGGAGCTGACCGACGTGCTCGGCGCGGACGCGGCCGACTCGGTCCGCAGCCATCTGGTGCACGGCAACCCCGCGGACGTGCTGCTGCGGGCCGCCGAGGGAGCCGAGGTCCTGGTCGTCGGCAGCCGGGGCAGAGGCGGGTTCGCCGCCGCCCTGCTCGGCTCGGTCAGCCAGCATGTGTCACAGCATGCGAGCTGCCCGGTCGTGATCGTGCGTGCCCAGCAGCAGTGACCTGTTCCGAGGAGCGGTGACGGGCCGCAGTCGGAGGGCCGCCCGGACCCTGCCCGGGGCCGAACGGGTCCGGGGCAGCTGAGTCCGTTGCCGATCGGAAGGGCCGAACCGCCCATCGGTTCATCGCCTCGACGGTGTGAGTGTGAGGACAGGACCGCCGTAGTGCACGCAGTCCGGCGAAAGGCGGTGAGGGTCATGCGTCTTCCCCTCGTGGTGGGTGTCGACGGTTCCCACTTCAGCCTGCTGACCGTGGACTGGGCTGCCGACGAGGCCGACATGCACGGTCTGCCGCTGCGGCTCGTGTACGCGTCGCGGTGGGAGCGTTACGAGGGCCGTCCGGCCTCGACGGGATCCTCACCACCCCCGCGTCGGATGACGGCGGACGACATCGTCGCCGTCGCGACGGAGCGTGCCCACCGGCGAGCCCCGGCCGTCCCGGTGGACGCCGCCGTTCTCCCGGAGGATCCGGTGGACGCGCTCCTGCGCGAGGGCCACAACGCCACCGCCCTGGTGATGGGTTGCCGTGGCCGAGGGGAGATGCGGGAACTGCGCCTCGGAACCGTCGGCCTCGCCGTCGCCGGCCGGGCGGCGGGACCGGTCGTCGTGATCCGGGGCGACACCCCGGGCATCGCGGGCACGCACGGCCGGGTCGTCCTCGGTGTCGGGGAACCCGGCACGAGCGGCATGGCGGCAAGCTTCGCGCTGCGCGAGGCCGAGGCCCGCAAGTGCGAGCTGGACGTGGTCCGCGCCTGGCGACGGCCGGCCGACCGGCCGGCGCAACAGCCCCTGCCCACCGTCGACGCGGGCCTCGCCCACGAGGAGCAGGCGACCGCGCTGATCGACGAGTTGCTGGAGGATCCCCTGACCGATCACCCGGACGCGCGGGTGCACCGCTCGGTCGTCGAGGGACCGGCCCGCACGGTGCTGCTCCAGCGGTCCGCGGCGGCCGACCTCCTGGTCGTCGGGGAGGCGCGGCGCCGCGGTCGGGGCGGACTCGAGCTGGGGCGCGTGGCGCACACGGTGCTGCACCACGCCGGCTGCCCGGTGGCCGTCGTACCGGATTTCCCGTGACGGCTCCGGGGCTCCGCTCGGGTACGCGGATGCTCAGGTCCGCGCCGGCGGAACGGCGATGACGGGGCAGCGGGCGTAGTGCACCACTCCCTGGCTGACCGAACCCAGCAGCATCCCCGTGAAGCCACCGTGCCCATGCGTGCCCACCACCAGGCCCAGCGCCTCGGCGGAGGCGTCGGTGAGCGCCTGCACCGGGTGTCCGACAACCAGCTCCTGGCTCAGGTCCACGTCGGGGTGGCGGGCCTGCCGGCCGGCCACGGTCTCCGAGAGCAGCCGGCGGCACTCCTGCTGCGCTCCGTGCTCGTCGAAGATCCGCAGCGGTCCGGGCTGCCAGACGTACAGTGCCCGCAGGTCGGCGCCGCGCAGCGCGGCCTCCTCGAACGCCAGGTCGACGGCGGCGGCCGAGAGTTCGCTGCCGTCGACGCCGACGACGTAGAACGCGGAGTCACCGGTGGCGTGCTCGGCTTCCGGAACGACCACCACCGGGCAGTGCGCGCGGGCCATGAGGGGCAGGGCGACCGCGGCGGAGCCGAACACCTCCCGGGCCCGGCTGAGGTGCTGCGAGCCCAGCACGACCGCCGTGGCGGCACGGCTCTCCTCGCCCAGCACCCACACGGGGTCGCCCTCGGCGAGTACGGCGTCCACCTCGACCTCGGGATGCCGGGCCGCGACGAAGTCCACGGCCTCGGCGAGGACCTGCTTCCCGCTCCGGTGCAGCTCCTCGTTCCACTCCTCCCAGGAGGCAGGGACATCCGGCCCCCGTTGCCCCCTCGTCGGCACGCCCTCGGCGCGGACCGGCCGCAGCGGCAGCCTCCGGCGGGACGCCTCGTCGGCCGCCCAGGCCAGCGCCGTCCGCCGGGTGGGGTCGGTCTCCACGCCGACCACGATCGGCCGGCGGTCACTCGGTCCGGACATGATCGCCTCCAGCCTCCGGCCCGACGGCCGCCGACGGCACGTCGGCCGCGGCTGCCACCGTTCCGGCTCGTGCACCGGGCGCCGGACCTGGGCGTCCGGCCCCGGGAAGTACGGATGCTGCACCGGCGCGGACCGTGCCGCCGTATGCTCGCCCGGCGGCGCGGGATCTCCTCCCGGCCCGAACCGCCTCCCCGACTTCCTCGATCACCGGGCCGAGCGCCCCCCGGACTGCTGCGGCTCCAGGTGCGAGGCGAGGACCGCCGCCTGGACCCGGCGCTGGACGCCCAGCTTCGCCAGCATTCTCGAGATGTGGTTCTTGACGGTCTTCTCCGACAGGTACAGCCTCTTGCCGATCTCACGGTTGGTGAGACCGTCCCCGATCAGGGCCAGGATGTCCCGCTCACGCGGTGACAGGCCCGCCAGCTCGGGAGGCAGCGACGCGGTTTCCGCCGGGTCGGTGCGCAGCGAGCGCATGAGCCTGGCCGTGGTCGCGGGGTCGAGCATCGACTGCCCCGAGGCGACGGTGCGTACGGCGGAGACGAGGTCGGAGCCCTTGATCTGCTTCAGCACATAGCCGGAGGCTCCGGCCATGATGGCGTCCAGCAGGGCGTCCTCGTCGTCGAACGAGGTCAGCATCAGACACGCCAGCTCCGGCATCCGGCTCCGCAGCTCCCGGCAGACCGTGATGCCGTCCCCGTCCGGGAGCCGCACGTCGAGAACGGCGACGTGCGGGCGCAGGGCGGGTCCTCGGACGAGCGCGTGCTCGGCGGTGTCCGCGTCACCGACCACGCGGATGTCCGGTTCGGCGTCGAGCAGGTCGGTCAGGCCGCGCCGTACGACCTCGTGGTCGTCCAGCAGGAACACACGGATCGGGTCCTGCTCCGTGAAGGTGCGCATCTCGGTCATGACGACCTCTCGTTCCCCGGAAACGGACAGACTGCGGGCTGCCCACGAAGCTGATCATCCATCCATCGGCGCCGGGCACACCAGGGGCCGACCGGCCCCACTCCATGGTCGTCGTCGTGTGCGAGCGCCGGGGTGGGGCGGCTCTCGCCGGTCGCGATGCGGCGGCGCCCAAGAGGGCGCGCGGCCCTGTCGTGGTCGGACCGCCAGGCCCGAACGATGTCCTCGCGGCGCCGCATCGGATTGCTCCGCCGGTGCCACGGCACCGACTTCGCGTTCATCGCGCCGCACCTTCATGGGGCTCGGGCAGAGGCTGAGGGAGTCGTGCGTGCACCTCGAAGACGTCCCCCAGTCCGGTGACCCGCAGCATCCGCCGGAAGCCCGCACTCTCCGTGATCAGCCGCAGTCGGCCCTGCCGGGCCAGCATCCGGTTGCGTGTGCGGCACAGGACACCGAGTCCGGTGCAGTCGATGAACGTGACCGGCCGCAGGTCGAGCACCAGGTCCGGCTGGGGACCCCCGGTGAGCGCGTCGAGCCGTCGCGACAGCGTGGGGGCAGTCAGCACGTCGATCTCGCCGTGCAGGGACACGATGGTTGCTCCGCCCGCCAGACGGTGGGCCACGACCACTTCGCGTGCGGTGTCGTGCTCCCCCACGCGGGCCGTGTCGTTCCAGGACATGGCACGAGGGAACCGGGCTGCCGGACGGGGCGGTAGGGCCGTTCGGCCCTGGCTGCCGGTCCGTACGGGGCACCGCTCCGCCACGTCTCGGCCGAGGAACCGCAGCGGCGCCCTCCGGCCGCGGGCGAGGGCCGGACGGCCCAAGCGGCACCGCGCCCCGCCGGGTGAAGCTGGGAACGACGAGGAGCGACCAGGAGCTGCCATGAAAGGCTTCGTCTTCCACGGTCCGGGACAGGCGTCCTGGCAGGACGTCCCGGACCCCGCCGTCGAGGAACCCACCGACGCCATCGTGCAGGTCGGCGCCGTGACCATCTGCGGGACGGACCTGCACATCCTCAAGGGCGACGTCCCCGAGGTCCGGTCCGGGACGGTGCTCGGGCACGAGGCGGTCGGAGAGATCGTCGAGGTGGGCGGCGACGTGCGCACGGTACGGCCCGGGGACCGGGTGCTGGTTTCCTGCATCACCTCCTGCGGCCGGTGCCGGTTCTGCCGGGACGGCTCGTACGGCCAGTGCCGGGGCGGTGGGGGCTGGATCCTCGGCCACCTGATCGACGGCACGCAGGCCGAGTACGTCCGCGTGCCCTACGCCGACCTCTCCGTGCATCCGCTGCCGGGTACCGTGCCCAGCGAGGACGCCGTCCTGTTCGCGGACATCTTCCCGACCTCCTACGAGGTCGGCGTCCTCAACGGGCACGTGCGTCCCGGGGACACCGTCGCCATCGTCGGCGCCGGGCCCATCGGGCTGGCGGCGATCGCCACGGCGCACCTGTTCGCCCCGGACCGGATCATCTCGGTCGACCTGGCTCCGGCCCGGCTGGAGGCCGCCCGCCGGATCGGCGCCGACGCCGTCGCCGACGTCCACGAGGCGCCCGGCCAGCTGGTCGCCGACCTGACCGACGGGCTCGGCGCGGACGTGGTCATGGAGGCGGTCGGCGTTCCGGAGAGCTTCGAGCTGTGCACCCGTATGGTCCGCCCCGGCGGGCATGTGGCCAACATCGGCGTGCACGGCGAGCCCGTGACGCTGCACCTCGAAGATCTCTGGATCAAGAACGTGACCATCACGACCGGCCTGGTGGACACCTACTCCACACCCACCCTGCTGCGGATGGCCGCCGCCGGCCGGCTGCCGACCGGGCAACTGGTCACCCACACCTTCCCGCTGGACCACATGGAGGAGGCCTACGACGTCTTCTCCCGGGCCGCCGAGACCGGCGCGCTCAAGATCGTGCTCGGCGGGGAGCAGCACGCGGAAGTCGCCGTTCCCGCGGCCTGACCGACAAGGAGCGTGACGGCCGATCCGCCGCAGCCGCCGCTACGGGCCGGTGATCGTGCCCGTCAACTACAGCGTGGGCGACGTGGTCGACGGCGATCGTCTTCCGGACCGCCCTCGGCGCGACTCCGCTCGTCCTCCCGCTCGGTGAGCAGCACTCCCGTGATCAACTCGGGACGGATACGGATCGCGTGGTCCACCTCCCGTTGCGGCACCCAGGGAACCAACAGACCGCGGATGCGGGCGAGTTCTGCCGGGTCGGTCACCAGGCGGGCATAGCCGGTGACCACCACGCTCCACCCGAGGTGCGTGTCGGGGTCGATGGCGTCGGCCTCGTACGCGACGACCACGCCCGGGCCACCCGCCTCCTGCGTCTGCGAGGTCAGGGCGGCGCCCTCGTGCGTACGGATCACGATGTCGTCGCCGTCCACGATGTGGTTCACCGGGCGGACGGTGGGCAGCGCCTGACGGGTGAACACGACCCTGCCCAGCGGCACGCTGCCGAGCAGGCGCAGCGCCTCGGCCCGGTCGAGGTCGATGCGGCGGTGCGTCGGATCAGGGGCACGGATCATGGC
Source organism: Streptomyces sp. NPDC001709 (assembly GCF_053596375.1). Lineage (NCBI taxonomy): Bacteria > Bacillati > Actinomycetota > Actinomycetes > Kitasatosporales > Streptomycetaceae > Streptomyces > Streptomyces sp. NPDC001709. Next base: position 59,256 of record NZ_JBSFGB010000020.1, read on the forward strand.
GGGCCTCTTCGCGCGAGGGTGGCTCCGGTTTCGCTGGTCTGCGGACTCCTCCAGCGTCGGACGGGAACGGACCGCCGGGGAGGTGCTGTCGGTCCTGGTGACCGGGCCGATCGGCCCCGGCCGGGGCGCGGAAGGCGAGGCCGGTGACCCGGTATGTCGCCCCGGGGCCGGAGTCGATACCGTGGAGGGGACCCGCGGTGCGGTGCGCCGACGGGACCTGGAGGGACATGGTGGCCGGCCCCGAGGAGCCCCGCGTACGACTGCCGCAGCTGAAGCTCGACGAGCTGCTGGAGGAGCTGCAGGCCCGGATCGACGCGGCCCGGAGCACCCAGGATCGGGTGCACAGTCTGCTGGAGGCGGTCCTCTCCGTCGGCCGGGAGCTGGACCTGGAGCAGGTCCTGCGTTCCATCGTGGAGGCGGCCGCGGTACTCGTGGACGCGGAGTACGCAGCCCTCGGCGTCATCGGACCCGACGGCACACGGCTGTCCGCCTTCCACACGGTGGGCGTCACCGAGAAGCAGATCTCCGCGATCGGCCCCTATCCGGAAGGCCACGGCATCCTCGGAGAACTGATCCGGCACCCGCAGCCCCTGCGCCTCGCGAAGATCTCCGCCCACCCCGCCTCGTACGGCTTCCCGCCGGGCCATCCGCCGATGAACAGCTTCCTGGGCGTCCCGATCCGGGTCCGCGACCAGGTCTTCGGCAACCTGTACCTGACCGAGAAGCGCGAGGGGCTGGAGTTCGACGAGGAGGATGTGTCGGTGCTCTCCACGCTGGCCGTGGCGGCGGGGGTGGCCATCGACAACGCGCGCCTGTACGAGGAGTCCCGGTTGCGCGAGCGCTGGCTGGGCGCGAACGCGGAGATCGGCCACAGCCTGATGTCCGGCACCGACCGTGCCGAGTCCCTCGGTCTGATCGCCGAGCGTGCCAGGGAGATCTCGGGCTCGGCCCTGGCGGCGGTGGCCATGCCCATGGAGGGCACGAAGTCGCTCACCGTGGAGATCGCCGTCGGAGTGGACGCGGAGGCACACCGCGGACTGGTGCTGCCGATGCACGAAAGCCTGATGGGGCTGGCCTACACCGCTGCCGCCCCGGTCACCAGCGGCGACGTCGTCCACGACCCACGGATCACCCCCGAGCCGCCGCGCTTCGGCGGGCTCGGTCCCGCCGTGGCCGTGCCGATCGGCACAGGCGCGGGCGGCGTTCGAGGGGTGGTCCTGGTGGCCCGCGAAATCGGCCGGCCGGTCTTCTTCGAGAAGGAGACCGAGATGCTCCAGGGGTTCGCCGCGCAGGCCGCGATCGCGATGGAGCTGGCCGAGCGCAGGCAGGACGCCCAGCAGATCGCGCTGTTGGAGGACCGCGACCGCATCGCACGGGATCTGCACGACCTCGCCATCCAGCGGCTGTTCGCCACCGGGATGACCCTGCAGAGCGCCGGCCGCTTCATCGAACACCCCGAGGCTTCCGAGCGCGTGCTGCGCGCCGTGGACGACCTCGACGAGACCATCAAGATCATCAGGTCCACGATCTTCGGGCTGCGGGCGGGCGTGGGCACCGCGGGGAGCGGACTGCGGGCGAGGGTCGTCCGTGCGGTCGGCGAGGCCGCTCCCGTGCTGGGCTTCGCGCCCAGCCTGCGCATGGAAGGCCTGGTCGACACCGATGTGCCGCCCGGGATCGCCGACCACGTCGTGGCCGTGCTGACCGAGGCCCTCACCAACATCGCCCGGCACGCCCACGCCGATCGGGCCCAGGTGGTCCTGACGACCGACGGCCGCGCGGTGTGCCTGCGGGTCTCGGACAGTGGTGTGGGCATCCCGCGCGGCGGCCGTCGCAGCGGGCTGCTCAACATGGCCGAGCGGGCGGAGAGGCTCGGCGGGCGGCTCGAGGTGACCAGCCCCGAGGACGGCGGCGCCGCACTGGACTGGCGCGTACCGCTGCCCGCCGAATAGGCCTGCTCACCGGAGCCCTCGTCTCGGATGGGCGGGGCCGACGGGGCATGGGATCGGGACCACTCGGCCCATGCCACCGACAGGTCGGCGTCGCAGCCTGAAGGTGTCGGAAGTCGGCATCCGAGCCTGTGGAGGCGCCATGAACGGCACTCCGGCCCTCGTGAGAGACGTGATGACGCACCGGGTCGTCGCCCTGCGCGCGGGGGCGTCCTTCAAGGACATCGTGAAGGTCATGCGCGAGTGGTGGGTCAGCGCCCTGCCGGTGCTCGACGATGCGGGCCGTGTCGTCGGCGTCGTCTCCGAGGCCGATCTGCTGCCCAAGGAGGAGTACCGGGACGGTGGCATCGGCCGCTACGGGCCGATGCGGGACCTGGCCGAGGTGCACAGGGCGGACGCCGTGACCGCGGCCGGGCTGATGACCGCCCCGGCCGTCACCGTGGCACCCGACGCCACGCTCGCCCACGCGGCGCGCCTCATGGCCCGCACCAGGGTCAAGCGGCTGCCGGTCGTCGCGCGTGACGGGACGCTGCGGGGCATCGTCAGTCGCTCCGACCTGCTGAAGGTCTTCCTGCGGGACGACGAGGACATCGCCGAGGAAGTCCGGCGCGAGGTCGTCGTACGCCTCTTCGGACCGCGCACCGCCACCGTCCGCGTGGAGGTACACGACGGTGTCGTCACGCTGGCCGGCCGGGTCCGTGAAACCGCCCTGGTCCCGTTCGCGGCGCGGCTCGCACGGGCCGTGGCGGGCGTGGTCGACGTGCACTGCGCCCTGGCCGGACCGCCCCGCCATCCGGACCTCGACCCCGACCTCCCGGAGGCCGACAGGGCGCGCACGCCCTGACGGACGGCATCGGTCCCTGCGCAGCCCTCGCGGGCACCGTCGCGGCGCAGGTCACCGACCTGACCGGGGTCAGAGCAGATCACCGCTGCCGTAGGGGGCGTAGAGGTCGAGCAGCCGGACCCTGGAGGCGTGCAGCCGCTGGGCGACCACGCGCCCGACCCAGACGGCGACCGCCCGGCCGAACTCGGGGTCCTCGGCGCACATCGCCCGTACGGCCTCGGCGTCGAACTCCCAGGCGCGCACCGCGCCCACGGCCTCGGCGCCCAAGTGCCACAGGTACGGCGGGAAGTGCCAGGACCAGCCGACGAGTTCGCCGTGCCCGAGGCTCTCGATGACGGCGGGGCGGCGGCCCGGCACGTGCAGGTCGAGGGCGACGGTGCCGGTGCGCAGGATCCAGAAGCGGTGGGCTCGCCGGCCCTCCTCGAAAAGGCGGGTGCCGGGCTCGAAGGAGACCTCCCGGGCCAGGCGCATCAGCCGTTCGCGGTGCACGGGCTCAAGGGCCGCGCTCATGGTGGTGGTCGAGGTCATCGCACCGGCTCCCTTCATGGCTCCCGTTCCCAGCGTGGGCGCCTGCGGCCGAGGGCACCACGGGCCACTCGGACCGGGCCGGGGGCCCTTCGGCCCCGGCCGAGGAGCCGCGTCGATCATGCGCCGGGACCCGGGACCATCCGGCCCCACCACGAGCAGGACCTCACGCCGACGGGAGCCCGACCGGGTGGGCGCCGCCTCAGGAGCCGTCCCCGGACCCCGTCGCCGTCTTCGAGTAGGCGTCGTGCCAGGCGGCCTTCGCTCCGGAGTCGCCGATCCGGTAGACGTCCACGACCGCTCCCACCGCGACGGCCAGCGAGAGCACGCCGACGACGATCCGCACCGGCAGGGCGGACCAGCGCATGCCGCCGTCCTGTCCGGGCTCCGCCGGAGCACGCCGCCCCGCCCACCACACGACGGCCGCCAGCGCGAACAGGCCCAGGGCCCACGGCAGCAGACCGTCACCCAGCTCGGTGTGCCGGCGCACCAGGGCGTCATCGTGCACGTGCCGTTCGAGCCACTCGCCGGCGTGCGTGGTCAGCGGCACGCTGACCAGGGCCACGAAGGCGAGCACCGGGAGCAGTACGCCCAGCCGCCGGGCGGCACGCGGCCAGAACGCGGCCGTCACCAGGGCCAGCGCGGCGAGGGGTATCAGCACGACGACCACATGGACGAACAGGACATGGGCGGGCAGACCGTTGATCAGAGTCATCCAGGAGCTCCTGAGGGGATGTGGGCGCGCACCAGCGTGGCACAGCTACCTCTCAGTCAGCTCTGAGCCACTGGAGCCTCAGGGGTCGCTCATGACCGACGGTCAGTCGCGGGGTCGTTCCGTGGCGAGGGCCGCTGAGCCGGCCACGGCCAGGACCAAGCCGATGGTGAGGGCGAGCCCCTCGTCGTCCCTCGGGCCGCTCGGTACGTACAGGGCGTTGGCCCGGCGCAGCTGCAGGGGCCGCACCCGCGTTCCATGTGCACAGACTTCACCAATGATGTTCCAGATGATTGACGCGCACATGGCCACGCCCTACCTTCTGATCGGTTCACCGAACTTCGTTCGATATATCGATCACACGCTTGCCGTCCATAAGGGCCGCACACCCCTTGGAGCACGCATGACGACCTCCCGCCGCCACTTCCTCGGCCTGGCGGCCGCCACCCCCCTGGCGGTGACAGGCACGCTGAGCCTGGGCGCCGGCACCGCGCACGCCGCCGACTCGGCGTACGTCATGGCCTACTTCACCGAGTCGACCAGCCTCGGTGAGGGCACCGACTACGGCCTGCACCTCGCCGTCAGCACCGATTCGCTCAACTGGATGCCGCTGAACCAGAACAACCCCGTCGTCACGCCCACCGAAGGGGACCTCGGGCTGCGCGACCCCTTCATCCTGCGCAAGCAGGACGGCTCGTTCGTCGTCCTGGCCACGGATCTCAAGGGCACCGACTGGACCTACGTCAGCCAGTACATCCACGTCTGGTACTCCACCGACCTGCGCACCTTCACCGGCTACCACCGGCTGAAGCTGCACGGCATGAACACCCACTGCTGGGCGCCCGAGGCGTTCTGGGACGCGGGCCGGGGCCAGTACGCGGTCATCTACTCCGCAGTCGACGACAGCGGGCACAACGTCATCATGGTCAACTACACGACCGACTTCGCCACCGTCTCCGCACCCCAGGTCTTCTTCGACCCCGGCTACGACGTGATCGACGGCGACATGGCCGTGGGCGTCAACGGTGCCAACTACCTCTACTTCAAGAAGAACCAGACCCTCGTCGGGGCGAGATCCACCTCCCTCGAACCGGGCAGCTTCAAGGAGTTCAGCACGGCCGTCTCCCACGGCGGCACCGAGGCCCCGACGCTCGTCAAGTCGCTGACGTCGAACACCTGGTACCTGTGGGGCGACACCTACACACCCAACGGCGTCTTCTACGCCTGGCGGACCACCGATCTCGCGGCGGGCACCTGGACCGCCCTCGACCAGAAGACCTACACCCAGCCGCTGAACTCCAAGCACTGCGGCATCGCGGCCATCAGCGGCACCGAGTACGACAACCTCGTCACCAAGTGGGGCGCGCCCGCCTGGAACCGCCTCAAGTCCTACAACTTCCCGGGCCGTTACGTCCGTCACGGCAACTTCATCGGCCGTATCGACGAGTACCCCATCGACCCGCCCACCGACTCGCAATGGAAGCTCGTGCCCGGTCTCGCGGACGACACGGGCGTCTCGTTCCAGTCGGTCAACTACCCGACCCGCTATCTGCGCCACTACGACTACGCACTGCGACTGGACGTCAACGACGGTACGCCGACGTTCGCCGCGGACGCGACCTTTTACCGGACAGCGGGCCTCGCGGACGCGACGTGGGCGTCGTTCCGGTCGTACAACTACCCCACCCGATACATCCGGCACTCGGACTACGTGCTGCGCATCGACCCGATCACCACGACCACCGACCGCCAGGACGCGACCTTCCGGGTCGGGTACTGACACCACTGTGTGTGCGGAATCCCTCCGTCGGCATGTCCGGCGTAAGTAGGGTGATGCGCATGAAGGCACTTTTGTTGTCTGGTGGCTCAGGTACCCGTTTGCGCCCCATAACCCATACATCGGCGAAACAACTTGTACCAGTCGCGAACAAACCGGTGCTGTTCTACGGTCTGGAGGCGATCGCCGAGGCGGGCATCACCCAGGTCGGGATCATCGTCGGGGACACCGCCGGGGAGATCCGGGAGGCGGTGGGCGATGGTTCCGCGTTCGGCCTCGACATCACCTACATTCCGCAGGCGGCACCGCTGGGGTTGGCCCATGCGGTGCTGATCGCCCGTGAGTTCCTGGGCGGGGACGACTTCGTGATGTATCTCGGCGACAACTTCATCGTCGGTGGCATCACGGATCTGGTGGACTCCTTCCGTGCCGAACGGCCGCAGGCGCAGATCCTGTTGACGAAGGTTCCGAACCCGAGCGAGTTCGGCGTGGCCGAGCTCGACGCGGCGGGCCAGGTCATCGGCCTGGAGGAGAAGCCCCGGCACCCCAAGAGCGAGTTCGCGCTGGTGGGCGTGTACCTCTTCTCCCCCGCGATCCACGAGGCCGTACGCGCGATCAAGCCCTCCGCACGCGGCGAGTTGGAGATCACCGACGCGATCCAGTGGCTGATCGACGCCGGACGTGATGTGCGTTCCACGACGATCTCCGGGTACTGGAAGGACACCGGGAACGTCACCGACATGCTCGAGGTCAACCGCTCGGTGCTGGAGGCCCTGGAGCGCCGGATCGACGGCACGGTCGACGACGACAGCGAGATCATCGGCCGGGTACGGATCGAACCCGGGGCGAAGGTCACCGGCAGCCGGCTCGTGGGCCCGGTGATCGTCGGCGCCAACACCGTGATCACCGACTCCTACATCGGCCCCTTCACCTCGATAGCCGGTGACTGCCGGATCGAGGACAGCGAGATCGAGTACTCCATCGTGCTGCGTGACTCCTCGGTCAGCGGTGTCCGGCGGGTGGAGGCCTCCCTCATCGGCCGAAACGTCGAGGTGACTCCCGCGCCCCGCAAGCCTGCCGCCCACCGTCTCGTCCTCGGCGACCACAGCAAGGTGCAGATCTCGTCATGACGGCCCCCACCTCTTCCGCACAGCCGACCCGGATCCTGGTGACCGGCGGTGCCGGTTTCATCGGCTCGCATTACGTCCGTACGCTGCTCGGTCCGGCCGGCCCGGGTGATGTGGCGGTGACGGTGCTGGACAAGCTCACCTACGCGGGCAACCCGGCCAATCTCGACGAGGTGCGCGATCACCTGGGATTCGCCTTCGTCAAGGGTGACATCTGCGACGCAGCGCTGGTCGACGAGCTTCTCGCCGAGCACGACCAGGTGGTCCACTTCGCGGCCGAGTCGCATGTGGACCGCTCGATCCTGGGCGCCACCGAGTTCATCCGGACCAACGTCCTGGGCACCCAGACGCTGCTGGACGCGGCGCTGCGCCACGGCGGATCCAAGACGTTCGTGCACATCTCCACCGACGAGGTGTACGGCTCCATCGACTCCGGCTCCTGGCCGGAGACGGATCCGCTGCGCCCCAACTCCCCGTACGCCGCCTCCAAGGCGTCGAGCGACCTGATCGCCCTCGCCCACCACCGCACCCACGGCCTCGACGTGCGGGTGACCCGCTGCTCCAACAACTACGGGCACCACCACTTCCCCGAGAAGGTCATCCCGCTGTTCATCACGAACCTGCTGGACGGCAAGAAGGTCCCGCTGTACGGCGACGGCGGCAACGTCCGCGACTGGCTGCACATCGACGACCACGTCCAGGGCATCGAACTGGTCCGCACCAAGGGACGCGCCGGTGAGGTCTACAACATCGGCGGCGGCACCGAGTTGTCCAACAAGGAGCTGACAGCTCTGCTGCTGGAGGCCTGCGGCGCGGACTGGGACACCAGCGTGGAATACGTGGCCGACCGCAAGGGTCACGACCGCCGCTACTCGGTGGACTGCGGCAAAGTACGTACGGAACTCGGCTACGAACCCCGCAAGGATTTCGCCACCGGCCTTGCGGAGACGGTCACTTGGTACCGGGAGAACCGCGCCTGGTGGGAGCCGCTGAAGGAGCGTGCGGCGCTCCAGTGCAGCCGCCTTCCGACGACGAACGGGTAACGATGACCACCACTTGGCTGATCACCGGCGCCACCGGAATGCTCGGGCGGGACGTTCTGGCGCGGCTCCGCCGGGACGGCGAGACAGCCGTCGGCCTGGCTCGTGGCAGTCTCGACATCACGGACGCCGGCGCGGTGCGCGACGCGGTGGATGCGCACCGGCCCCGGATCGTGGTCAACTGCGCCGCCTGGACGGCCGTTGACGAGGCCGAGGCGCGCGAGGCGGACGCCCTGCGGGTCAACGGCGACGGGCCCCGGCACCTCGCCGAGGCCTGCGCGAAGACGGACGCGAGGCTGATCCAGGTCTCGACGGACTACGTGTTCGCGGGCGACGGCACCAGCCCGTACCCCGAGGACGCGCCGACGGCGCCGCGCAGCGCGTACGGACGTACCAAGCTGGCGGGGGAAGGGGCGGTGCTGGCGGCGCTCCCGGACGCGGGGTACGTGGTGCGTACGGCCTGGCTGTACGGGGCGGGGGGCGACAATTTCGTCGACACGATGATCAGGCTCGCGTCGGTCAGGGACACCGTCGACGTGGTCGACGACCAGCGTGGACAGCCCACTTGGACGGTGGACCTCGCGGACCGGCTGGTGCGGCTCGGGCAGGCCGCCCTCTCCGGTACCGCGCCCGCCGGGGTCTACCACGGCACCAGCGGCGGGGAGACGACCTGGTTCGGCCTGGCCCGGGAGGTCTTCCGGCTGCTCGACTCGGACCCCGGGCGCGTCCGGCCGACCACCAGCACCGCTTTCCCGCGGCCCGCTCCCCGCCCCGCCTACAGCGTTCTGGGGCACGACCGCTGGCGCCGGGCCGGGATCGAACCGATCCGCCCCTGGCGCGAGGCGCTCCAGGCGGCGTTTCCGGCTCTGCTCGACGAGAAGAAGGGTTCAGCCCGGTGAACTTCAGGATCCAGCCGACCGCCCAGGTCGACGAGACGGCCACGATCGGTGACGGTACGACGGTCTGGGATCTGGCCCAGATCCGGGAGGAGGCCCGGCTGGGCAGCGGGTGCATCGTGGGCCGAGGAGCATATGTGGGCCCGGGGGTGCGCATCGGCGACAACGTGAAGCTCCAGAACCACGCCTTGGTCTACGAACCCGCGGTGCTCGGTGACGGGGCGTTCGTCGGCCCGGCGGCGGTGCTCACCAACGACCACTTCCCCCGCTCGGTGGACCCGCAGGGCCGGCTGAAGCGCGGTGGCGACTGGGAGGCCGTGGCCGTGGTGGTGGGCGAGGGGGCGTCGCTGGGGGCCCGTTCGGTGTGTGTGGCGCCGGTACGCGTCGGTCGCTGGGCGCTGGTCGCGGCGGGTGCCGTGGTGACCCGGGACGTACCGGACTTCGCGCTCGTGGCGGGGGTTCCGGCGCGCCGGATCGGCTGGGTGGGCCGGGCCGGCGTCCGACTGGTCGAGCGGGAAGGCGAGTCGGGCGGATGGGAGTGCCCCGAGACGGGCGCGCTGTACGACGAGAAGGACGGCGAACTCGTCGAGCGCGTATGACCGCCGATTCTCCCAAAACGCCGATCCCCGCACACCGACCGGCATAACATGTGTGCGAACTGTGCAGACCGGGCACAGTGAGCACACAAACCAGTGCCCAGGGGGGGTTACCGGGTGGGGACACCTGTGTCCGAAGCGAGGAGTGACAACCGCTCCGACGCCTGACGTCTGACGTCTGCCTACCGCCGCGTTGCGTTCCGCGACGCGGCGATCACGAGTCTGCGCAAAAACAGGACCCACAGGGGGGTTGGTGTGTCCGAACGATGACCCACACACGTCTGGCGGCGCTCGGTCGTGAGGAGCCGCCGCTGCTCGCGCTCGCCCAACGACTGCTCAAAGTCGCCGAGTCGGGCCTTCCGTCGATGCTCCTCCCCGGCGGTGAGGCCTTCGCCTTCACCATGGCCGGGCACAAGGCACCGGACGGCTCCTGGACCTTGGAGCGGCGCGGGACCAGCACCCGGTACGCTGCCATCACCGCGCTGGGGGCGCGGTTCCTGCCCGAGGACCGTCAGCGCGCGGTGCTCGGCGGGCGCAGCGCCCAGGAGTTCACGGGTCTGCTGGTCGAGTCACTGCCCGCGGTGACCAACCTCGGCGACGCGGCGCTCATCGCCTGGGCCGCCGCCGAGACCGGGCACCCCAAACTGTCCGACGCCGTCGCCCAGGTCGAGGCCTTGGACGAGGAGGGCCGGCCGCAGTACACCGTCGAGGCGGCGTGGGTGCTGTCCGCCCTCGCGGCGGCCCGGGAGACGCTCGATGTGGAGACGCGTCTCACCGCGGCCCGTAACCGTCTGCTGCGGGCCCGGATCGGGGACAGCCCGCTGTTCCCGCACGCCACCGGGCCCGGCCTGGTGCCCTGGTACCGGGCTCATGTGAGCTGCTTCGCCGACCAGACGTACCCGCTCCAGGCCCTGGCCCGCGCACACGCCAGTGGCGACTCGGGCGGCGATGCGGAGGCGCTGGCCGCGGCCGAGGCCTGTGCGGCGCGCATCTGCGCACTGCAGGGCGACGGCGGTCAGTGGTGGTGGCACTACGACGCGCGCACCGGCGGTGTGGTGGAGGGCTACCCCGTCTACAGCGTCCACCAGCACGCGATGGCGCCGACCGCCCTGTTCGATCTCGCCGACGCCGGTGGCACCGACTTCGGCGCGTCGATCCGCAAGGGCCTGCGCTGGATGACGAACGTACCCGAACTGGCCGAACACCCGCAGAACCGGGAGCCGTTGATCCACGACGACCTCGGCGTCACCTGGCGCAAGGTCTACCGGGGCGATCCGAAGAAGGCCGTACGCGCCGCCCGGGGACTCGGCACGCGAGTCACTCCGAACCTCCGGCTGGGATCCCTGGACCGGGTGTACCGCCCCCTGTCCGTGGACCGCGAATGCCGGCCGTACGAATTCGGCTGGATGCTCTATGCCTGGCAGGGGGGCCGGATATGAGCAGGCGTCAGACGCTGTTCGGGGTCGAGCTGGACCCGCTGACCATGGACGAGACCGTACGACGCTGCCTCGAAGCGGTCCGGGACGGCAGACAGCTGGAGATCGGCGTGGTCAACGCCGCGAAGCTGGTGAACATGCGGCGGGACCCCCGGCTCGCCCGGGCCGTGGCCGGCTGCGATCTCGTCCTCGCCGACGGACAGGCCGTGGTCTGGGCCGGCCGGGTCTTACGCGCCCCGCTGCCGGAACGGGTGGCCGGTATCGACCTGTTCCTGCGGCTGCTGGCCGAGGCGGAATCGGCGGGCATGCCGGTCTACTTCCTCGGCGCCAAGCAGGATGTGCTGGATCAGATGCTGCGCCGGGTCGCCGACCGCTTCCCCGCCCTGAAGGTGGCCGGCAGCCGGAACGGATACTTCGACGACTCCCAGCAGCGAGCCATAGCGGACGACATCGCCCGAAGCGGTGCCCAGATGCTGTTTCTCGGCATGACCTCGCCGAAGAAGGAGATCTTCACCGCCGCCTACGGCGCAGCCACCGGCGCCCGCGTCGTGCACGGAGTCGGCGGCTCCTTCGACATCCTGGCCGGGGTCACCAAACGCGCCCCGGAGTCCTGGCAGCGGTGGGGCCTTGAGTGGCTGTACCGCGCGTTGCAGGAGCCGCGCCGCCTGGGCCGGCGCTATCTCACCACCAATGCTGCCTTCCTCCTCATGACGGCGCGCGAGCTCATCCGGCTCACCCCGTCGACCGCTCCCGCGAACAGGAGTCACTGATGCGCGTCGTCGTGGTTGGACAGGGATACGTCGGCCTGCCACTGGCCATCCGCGCCGCCGAGGTCGGACACGAGGTGATCGGCTACGACGTCGACCCCCGGCGGATCAAGAGCCTTGCCGCCGGCGAGTCCTTCGTCGAGGACGTCTCCTCCGAGCGGATCCGCGCGGCGCTGGACAACGGCACCTACCGCCCGAGCGAATCGGCGCGCGACTGCGGCGGTTTCGACGTCGCCGTCGTGACCGTCCCGACCCCGCTGCACGAGGGCACTCCCGATCTCCGTTACATCAAGGAATCGGCGGTCACCCTCGCCCGCTATCTGCGCCCCGGCGCCACCGTGGTCCTGGAGTCGACCACCTATCCCGGCACCACCGAGGAGTTGTTCGCCCGGATCCTGGAGGACGGCTCGGGCCTGGCCGCGGGCACCGACTTCCACCTCGGCTACAGCCCGGAGCGGATCGACCCGGGAAACGCCGTCTGGGGCTTCAAGGAGACCCCGAAGGTCGTGTCCGGCGTCGACGCACCGTCGCTCAAGGCCGTTCAGGACTTCTACGCGCAACTCGTCGACACCACCGTGCCGGTGAGCTCGCCGAAGGAGGCCGAACTCGCCAAGCTGCTGGAGAACACCTTCCGCCATGTGAACATCGCGCTGGTCAACGAGATCGCGATGTTCGCCCACCACCTGGACATCGACGTCTGGCAGGCCATCGACGCCGCCTCCACCAAGCCCTTCGGTTTCATGAAGTTCACGCCCGGGCCGGGCGTCGGCGGCCACTGCCTGCCGATCGACCCCTCGTACCTGTCCTGGCGGGTGCAGCGCGAACTCGGCCAGAGCTTCCGCTTCGTGGAGCTGGCCAATGACATCAACAACCACATGCCCGAGTATGTGGCGCGCCGCATCGGCGACCTGTTCAACGCGAGACGCCGTTCCGTGAACGGCTCGCGCATCCTACTGCTCGGCCTGGCGTACAAGAAGAACACCGGCGACGCCCGCGAGTCGCCCGCCCTGCGCATATCCCAGCTGCTGCTGGACATGGGGGCCCAGGTCAAGGCGGCGGACCCGCACGTCGTCGAGGGCCTGCCGGTGGACACCCGGCTGGTGCGGGTCGAACTGACGCCGGAGGAGCTGTCGGCCGCCGATGTGGTGGTGCTGCTCACCGACCATGACAGCTTCGACTACGAACTCGTCGCCGAGCACGCCCCCTTCGTCCTCGACTGCCGTCGGCGACTGCCGTCCGGACCCACGATCGAGGTGCTCTGAACCATGCCGCGCATCGTCTGCGTCGCCGGGGCGCGACCCAACTACATGAAGATCAAACCGGTGATGGACGCCCTGGAACGCCGGGGCGCCGAGGTGGTCCTCGTCCACACCGGCCAGCACTACGACCCGGCCATGAACGACGTGTTCTTCGCCGACCTCGGCATCCGGCCGCCCGATCGCTTCCTCGGGGTCGGCTCCGGCACCCACGCCGAGCAGACCGGACGTGTGATGTCCGCCTTCGAGCCCCTGCTCGACGAGGTGTCGCCGGACATCGTCGTCGTGGTCGGTGACATCAACTCCACCCTGGCCTGCGCCCTGGTCACCGCCAAGGCCGGACCGCTGCTGGCTCATGTGGAGGCCGGTCTGCGCAGCCGCGACTGGAGCATGCCGGAGGAGGTCAACCGCGTCGCCACCGACCGCGTCAGCGACTACCTGCTCGCCCCCTCACCCGACGCCGCCGAGAACCTGCGCGCCGAAGGGTACCGGGAGGACCAGATCCACCTCGTCGGCAATGTCATGATCGACACGCTGCTGGCGAATCTGGACCGGGCCAGGGCCTCCGGCATCCTCGGCCGATACGGCCTGGCCAGAGGCGAGTACGGCCTGGTCACCCTGCATCGCCCGGCCAACGTGGACGACCCCGAGGTCCTCGCCGCGCTCCTGAAGGCCCTCGGCGAGATCGCCGGCCGCTGCCCGCTCCTGCTGCCCGTGCATCCGCGCGCGGCACAGCGGCTGGCCGACATCGGCGTCCCCGGAGGCGTCCGGCTCGTGCCGCCCGCCGGATACCTGGACTTCATCGCCCTGCAGGACTCCGCCCGCCTGGTGCTGACCGACTCGGGCGGCGTACAGGAGGAGACCACCGCGCTGGGCGTGCCGTGTGTGACCCTGCGGGACAACACCGAGCGGCCCATCACCATCGAGCAGGGCACCAATGTGCTGGCCGGCCGGGACCCGGCCCGCATCGTGACCACCGTGAACCGGGTGCTGGACGATCCGCCCGCGCCGCGCCGACCCGGCCTGTGGGACGGTCACGCGAGCGACCGCATCGCCGACGTGCTGCTGGAGGGAGGCACCGCGAGCACCCGGCCGCGACCAACCGACCAAAGCTTCCCCATATGATCCGCTTGCGACATATGCTCGTCGGACGCCGGGTCGCGAGGGGGGACCACCATGGATCTCGCTGAGATCTTCCGTGTCATGCGCAGGCGCTGGTACGTCCTGCTGCCCGGACTGCTGCTGACGGCCGGTCTGGCGGTCGCCGTGGCCCTGCTGGTCCCGGTCACCTACCAGTCGCAGAGCACGGTGGTTCTCCTGAACTCCCAGAAGGCCACCGTGGCCTACGACGGCAATCCCTTCCTCAGCACCCAGACCTCGCTGACCGGCATGGCCGACAGCCTGGCCCGCAACCTCAACTCCGACGGCTCGGTCCGGGAGCTCAAGTCCCGTGGCGCCACCGGCACGTTCGCGGCCAAGCTCGCCGACAACGCCCAGGGGCCGCTGATGTGGCTGACCGTCACCGGGACCGACAAGGCCGCCGTCCTGGCCTCGGACCGGATCCTGACCGGGTATGCCAAGGAACGGCTGGACCAGTTCCAGAAGCAGCAGTCGGTCGCCCCCAGGGCCATGATCCGCATGACGACCGTCGTACCCCCGCAGAATCCGGTGGCGCAGACCAAGACCCGGTTCGAGTACCAGGTCATGGCCGGGGTCCTGGGCCTGGTCCTGAGCCTGGTGGCCGTCTTCTACGTGGAGGCGCGCCGCCGGCCGCGCGCACCGGAGCAACCGGAAGAACCGCAGCCGGTCGCCGCCCCGGAGCCGACGGCAGGGGAACCGGTCGCGGACCAGACGATCGCCCTCCGGCCGTCGCCCAGCTGGTCGCGGTCCGCCGAGAACAGGCCCGCCGCGGAGCCGAGGGCCGGGCGGCCCGTCATGGCCGCGGCGCCCGCCGCCGAGCCGCTCGACGAGGAGTCGACTCATGGACAGCGTTCGCACACCGGACAGCGAGACCGCTGAACCGAGCGACACCCCCGCTCCTTCCTCCCTGGGCAGAAAGGTCCGTTACGCGGCCCGGTGGAGCCTGATCAACACCGTGGTCATGCGCCTCGGCAATTTCGCCACCGGCATCCTGCTGGCGCGCTTCGCCCTCGGACCGGCCCAGTGGGGCGTCTACGGCATCGCCCAGACCGTGCTCCTGGTCCTGCTCTCCGCGAACGAACTGGGCGTCAGCCTGGCCATCGTCCGCTGGGACGGCGACCCCCGGCGCTTCGCGCCGACGGTACTGACCCTGGCCACCGTCTCCAGCGGCCTGCTGTACGCCGCCCTCTTCGTCTCGGCGCCGACGGTGGCCGGGCTGCTCGACTCGCCCGAAGCCTCGGGTGTACTGCGGGTGATGTGCCTGTGTGTGGTGATCGACGGGGTCGCCCAGGTACCCGCCGGGTACCTGAGCCGGGAGTTCGCCCAGGGCAAGCGGATGGTCATCGACGCGCTCAACTTCGTCCTCAGCACCTGCGTGACCCTGGTGCTGGCGTTCGCCGGCTGGGGTGCGATGAGCTTTGCCTGGGGCGCCGTCGTGGGCAACATCGCCGCCCTCGTCGGCTGCGCGCTGGCCGCCCCGGGCATGCTGCGGTTCGGCTGGGACCCCCAACAGGCCCGCGCTCTGCTGCGGTTCGGACTCCCCCTGGCGGGGGCGAGCCTCCTCGCGCTCGCCGTAGCCAACGTGGACACCATGGTCGTCGGCTCGACCCTCGGCGGGGTCTCCCTCGGCTTCTATGTCCTGGCGTTCAACATGTCAGGGTGGCCGGTGCGCGTCATCTCCGAGGCCGCCCGCCGTGTCTCCTTCGCCGGCTTCTCCCGACTCGCCGGCTCCCCCCAAGCCCTCGCCCAGGGCTTCAGCCGCGCCCTGGGCGTCCTGGTCACCGGCACCGTACCCTTGTGCGTGCTGCTCGGCGGGCTCGCCGCCCCGGTCATCCGGCTCGTGTACGGGAGCAAGTGGCTGCCCGCCGCCGGTGCGCTGCCCTGGCTGATGGCCCTGGGCCTGGTGCGCATCGGCTGCGAACTCGCCTACGACTGTCTCGTCGCCGCCGGACAGCGCCGCGCCCTCTTCCTCGTCCAGGGTCTGTGGGTCCTCGCCCTCATCCCCGTGCTCATCGTCGGCGCGCGTCTCCACGGCATCATGGGCGTCTCCCAGGGCCATGTCCTGGTCGCCGCCGGCCTCGTCGTACCGGTCTTCCTCTACGCCCTCGGCCGAGCGGGGGTCAGCCTCGTCCACATCGGCAGGGCCTGCGCCTGGCCGCTGCTCGGGGGAGCCGTGATGGCCGTGGTGATCCTCGCCGCGAAGCGGCTCCTCGACGACGGCAACCTCTCCCTCATCGTCATCGGCACGGCTGCCCTGGCCTGTTACGCGTTGTGCGTACTGCCCAGCCGCCGCTTCCTGCTCGGCTCCCGGACCATGGAGACCGCATGACCAGGCTCCGCCGCCTGCTGGCCACCCTGTTACTCGCGCTGCTCACCGCTTGCTCCGGCGGCGCCGACGCCTCCCCCGCCTCCCGGGGCCCCGGAGCCTCCGCCGGCCCCAGCGCCAAGGGCACGGCTCACCCCACCACCGCGGCACCCCAGAACGCCGCCTTCCCCGACGCCCGCAGCACCGGCCCCCGCGGCACCCTCAAGCCGCACACCACCGGGGCCATGAGCGTCAGGACCGACGGCGCCGTCATCAAGGGCTGGGACATCAAGGGGTCGCTGGACGTCTACGCCAACGACGTCACCGTCATCGACAGCCGGATCACCTCGGACAACTGGTGGGGAGTCAATCTCCGCCCGGGATACCACGGACTGCGGATCCTCCACTCCACCATCACCGCCGTTCCCGGAAAGGGTCCGGACAACGGCGGTGTGGACTACGCCGTCTCCAACATGGGCACCAGCTCGGTCGAGGTCGGCTGGTGCGACGTCTCGGTGTTCGGCGACGCGCTGTCCATGGGGCAGGGAAACCTGCACGACAACTACGTCCACGACATCACCCCCTTCCGCAACCTCCGCGGCGAATGGCAGCACACCAACGCCGTGATCAGCAACGGCGGCGGAAAGGGAACCCTGGTGATCCGCCACAACACCCTGCTCAACCCGACCCCTGTCGACCACGGCGCCTCCGCCGCTGTGGGCCTGTTCGCCGACGCCGCACCGGTCACCAACACCGTCGTCGACCACAACTGGGTGGCCGGGGGCGCCTATGCGCTCTACGGCGGCGGCCCGCACGCCAGCAAGATCCAGGTGACCGACAACGTCTTCTCGACCCAGTACCACCGCAAAGGCGGCGCCTACGGGGTGGTGGCCGCCTGGAACGCAGGCGGCGCCGGCAACGTCTGGCGCGGAAACCGGCTCTCGAACGGCACCGCGGTCTTTCCCGAACCGGCCCCCTGAACGGGTGTCCCGAACAATTCACCGAGCCTCCTGAGAACCACGTCTCACCACCCCTTTCGAAAGGCCGACGCCATGCCGAGATCCCGAGCTCTGCGCAACCGCTTCGTCGATGCCCCCGGCTCTCTGGGCGAGCGGTTCCGGACCGCTCGCTGGGAGCGGTTCCGCGGCTGCTTCCCCGACATCGACGGAATGCGCGTGGTGGACCTCGGCGGCACCGCGGACATGTGGCTGCGGGCGCCCTTCCGTCCCAAGCACGTCCATCTGATCAACCTGGAGGCACACCCGGCCGAGCTGCCCGACTGGATCACCGCGGAGAACGCCGACGTCACCGATCCGGCGGTGACCGCCGCCCTCGGCGGCTTCGACCTGGTCTTCTCCAACTCGACCATCGAGCACGTGGGCGGCCACAGCCAGCGCCGGCGGTTCGTCGCCGCGATCGGGGAACTGGCGCCCCGGCACTGGGTGCAGACCCCCTACCGCTACTTCCCGGTGGAACCGCACTTCCTCGCCCCGGGCTTCCAGTTCCTGCCGCTCGCGGCCCGGGCCCGGCTGGTGCGGCACTGGCCGATCACCCACAGCCGCCCCGGCAGCCCGGAGGAGGGCATGAGCGCCGTGGTCAACATCGAACTGCTCACCGGCGCCGAGATGCGCTACCTCTTCCCCGACTCGCTGCTCCTTCACGAGCGGGTGCTGGGCCTGACCAAGTCGCTGATCGCGGTACGCACCGAGGCCGCCCCCACCCGCCGGTGAGGGCCCCGAGGATCAGCGCACCGCGCGGAGAGGACGTCATGCGCCGGATCGCCCGGGCTCCCTGGGAACTGCTCAAGCGGGTCTTCGGCTGGCTGGTGCTCTTCGAGGCCAGGAACAAGCTGCTGCTGGCCCCCTCCGCGGTGCGGTTGCGGCGGTTCGAGGACACCGAGACCCGGCGGCTGGCGGCGGCTCTGGGCGGCCGCCGCCCCCCGGCCCTGGTGGCCACCGTGATCGCCACCCATCGCCGTCCCGAGGCGCTGCTCCGGGCGGTGGACTCGGCCCTCGGGCAGACCGTACGTGATCAGGTGGTGATCGTCGTCGACGACGGCGCGGGGCTCCCCGTGCTCCCCGACGACCCGCGGCTGACCGCCGTCTCCCTCTCCCGCAACACCGGCGTCGCCGGGGTGGTCCGCAATGTCGGCATCCGCCTCACCCGCTCGCGGTACGTGGCATTCCTCGACGACGACAACCTGTGGGAGCCCGACCATCTCCAGCAGGCACTGGAGGCACTGGAGTCCCCCGGCGGCCCCGACGGCGTCTACACCGCGCTGCGCCGGCTGCGGCCCGACGGGAGCGAGCTGGACGTGCTGTCGGTGCCGTTCGACCGCCGCCGGGCAGCGCACCGGTCCTTTCTGGACACCAACGCCTTTGTGGCCCGGCGCAACCGCTCGCTGAGGTTCAGCCGGCTGCGCCGTACCCCGGAAGTGCTGCCGCGCGAGGACTGGGAGCTGATCCGGCGCTACAGCCGTCGGAACGAGGTGCGTCACCTGCCCCGCCCCACGGTCCGCTACCTGGTCAATCCGGACAGCTTCTACACGGCCTGGCAGCCGCCGGGCCCGCCACTCACGGCCCCGGGACCGCCGCCCGCTTCGAACTGAGCAGCGCGGCAGCGGCGGCTCTCGCGGGCGCCCGGCCCAGCGCCGCCCGCGACGCCTCCCGCAGCAGCACCGCCGCCCGGAACGCCGCGGTGGCCACCGGTCCGTGCCGGCGCCGGTAGAGCCGCACCCGGTTCAGGGTCAGCAGCGTCCACAGCCGCGGTGAGACCTGCGAGTCCCCGCCGAGGTGAACGGCCGAGGCCGTCGGCTCCAGCCGGGTCAGATGGCCGAAGTCCCTGGCGCGCAGGCAGTATTCAGTCTCTTCGGAATACAGGAAGAAGGACTCGTCCCACGGCCCGCAGGCGTCCAGGCACTCCCGGGAGAGCGCCATCAGCGCGCCGGTCGCCCAGTCGGCGACGGTGTGCCCGGCGTACGCGGCCGGGGAGGTGACCAGTTCGCTCCAGCGCGGGAACCGCCCGGCCCGGCGGTTGCCCAGCAGGGCCTCGCCCAGCGCCCGGGTGAGGCTGGACTCGCGGCGCAGCGAGTACAGCAGTGCGCCGTCCTCCTCATGGAGCAGCGGCACGCTGATCCCCACCCGGGTGCCGCAGGGCAACGCGGTGCCGAGGGCCTCCACCAGGGTGGCGGCGCAGCCCTGCCGCATCCGGATGTCGGGGTTGCAGACCAGCGCGGCGCGATAGCCGGGCGCCGCGGTCGCCGCGGCCTGCAGGGCCGCGTTCACCCCGGCCGCATAGCCGGCGTTGCGGCCGGTCTGGACCACGGTGGCGTCCGGGGCGAGCTCCTTGAGCACCCGTACGGTGTCGTCGGCGGAGTCGTTGTCCGCGACCACCAGCCGCCAGTCGAGGCCGGCCATGCCCTCCGGGAGCGAGGCGAGGAAGCCGGGCAGCACCGCGGCGCTGTTCCAGGTGACGACCAGCACGGCGACCGGGCCGTCGAAGGCACTGTTGTTCAGGGGCATCAGGACTCCACGAGATGCGGCTCGGTGCGGGGTACGGCGGTGGGTGCGGCGGTGGGTGCGGGCGGCGTGGCGGGCGGCGGGGGCGCGGAATCGCGCCGCAGGAACCCGAGGTGGCTGGCTGCGGCGCCCAGCGTCACGAAGAAGACGCCCGCGAACAGCGGGAAGCTGAAGGCGTCGAAGGTGGCGCTGATCACCATGGCGACCACGGCGGAGGCGAAGAACGCCTGGCCGAGCTCGCGTTCCGCGTCGTCCCGGGCCAGCCGGCGGATCGCGCCGCCCTGGTGGATGCCGGTGATGAACAGGGTGAGCAGGGCGACGAGCCCGAGCACGCCCATCTCGGCCAGGGTCAGCATGTACTGGTTGTCCGTGAAGAAGTACAGGTCGGGCGTGAAGGTGCCGAAGCCCCTCCCGAACAGCGGATGCTCCTTCAGATACGGCACGATCGCGCTGTACTTGACCGTACGAGCCTGCGTGCTGCTGTCGGAGTTGGACAGGAACGACGCGAACAAGCCCGTGATGGTGCCGATCAGCCCGGGAATGAGCACCTTGAAGACGCCCAGGGAGGCCGTCATCACCCCGATCGCGGCCCAGCGTCGTCCCGGCTTCCAGCGGGGGACCATCACCAGGGCGATCAGCAGCATGCCGATGATCGACGTCCTCGACACCGTCAGCGGCAGCGCACCGCCCATGATCAGGACCGGCCCCCAGCGCCGTGCCACGTGGAGGTGGCGGCGTACGGGATCGAGGGCCTGCTGGATGGCGAAGGGCACCAGGATCGCCAGCATGCCGCCGAACTCCAGCGGCTGGGCGGTGGTGGACCGGGGCCGGGTGAAGGAGCCCCGGTCCATGGCGGAGACCTGGGCGACGCTGGTCTGCAGGCCGGGGATGTGGATGGAGTCGGCGATGTTGGTGGCCGCGAAGAAGTCGTAGTAGCCGAGCGCGGCGACGACGGTCCCCATCACCACCATCCGGCGCATCAGGACGTCCAGCCGGCCGCGCTCCTGCACCCCCGCCGAGACGAGCACGACCAGTGACACCCACACCAGGAATCCGATGAGCCCGCGGTCCGCCCCGAGGACCTCCTCGTGCGAGCTCTCCCGCATCGCGTCGGCCACGTACGCCGCCAGGACCGCCAGCCCGAGCACGCACATGGCGACCCGCACGAGCCTGGTCCCGGGCGCCGGAAGGATGCGGCCGCCGAGCCAGGTCGCGAGGTACCACAACAGCCCGAGCAGGGCGAAGACGTTGGCCGGGGTGCCGACGCCGCCGAGCGCGGGCAGGGCGAGGTTCGAGGGG
The DNA here is from genome assembly GCF_053596375.1 of Streptomyces sp. NPDC001709. Lineage (NCBI taxonomy): Bacteria > Bacillati > Actinomycetota > Actinomycetes > Kitasatosporales > Streptomycetaceae > Streptomyces > Streptomyces sp. NPDC001709. The sequence goes on from NZ_JBSFGB010000020.1 coordinate 80,440, forward strand.
ATGAGGAAGGCCAGCACCAGGTAGACGGTGAGGATCGTCGTGGCGTCGACCCGTCGGCCGAGCAGGCCTGCTCGTACCCGCTTGGCAGGGCGGGCGTCCTGCGCTCGTGGGGCGGCGCTCTGCCCGACGCGCCGCCGGCGGCGGACCACCGCGACGCCCTCCAGCAGAATCGACAGCAGGAACGCGCTGACGACGCCCAGGATGACGACCGCCGCGACGTCCTGGTAGCGGGCCTTGGACTTCGACACCGGGGTCTGCGGCAGGACGACGGGCGCCGTCTGTACGAAGTACGTAGGCGGGACCTTGGCGGCGGCCTGCAGGGCCTTCAGCTGCTCGCCGGCGAAGGTGGTCAGGGTGTTGGTCTCCTCGAGTACCTTCGCCCGGTCGGTTCCGGTGACGCTGAGCGAGAGCAGCGGGCTCTCACTGGCGGGCGCGAAGCCGGCCGTGTACGGATCCGTGACGCCCCGGCTGTGCAGTTCCCTCGCGGCGTCGTTCGACTCGAGGGTCCTGATCAGCACGTCGGCCGTGACGATGAGTGAACCGCCCGCGTTCGAGATGGGGTTGCCGAACGTGGGGGCCAGCCGTGCGACGGCCGAGGAGTCCAGCAGCGCGACCGAGCTCTGCGACTGATAGGAGACCGGCACGGTCACGTACAGATACGCGCCGCCGAGCAGACTGAGCAGGGTGAAGGGGACCACGAAGTACCAACGTCTGCGCAGAATGGCCCATATGTCACCAAGACTCATGAACCATCCTTCCATTCGGTGGCATCCGGCCGCACGCCCTGCCAGTATCGGGGGCGACGGAAGGAACTCGTATGTCGCCCGGGAACGTCGCCGATGCGCTGCTCCGCCGCTGGTACGTCGTGGTGGTCGCGCTGCTGCTGACGGCCGTCGGCGCGTACCGCGTGGTGCGCCCCGATCCCCAGTACGTCGGCTCCGCGGTGGTCGTCCTGAAGCCGCCGGTCACGCAGAACCAGCCCAACCAGCTCACCAATCTGCAGCCGCCGCTCGCCGTGGTCTCCTACGCGGTGATCCAGCAGCTGCAATCCCCCGCCGGGGCCCGCGAGCTGAAGGCGGCGGGCGTACACGGCACCTACCACCTCATCCCCCGCAACAGCGGCACCAGCGCGACACCGCGATATCTGATCCCCTCGCTGCAGGTGGAGTCGCAGGCGCCCGGTGCCGATGCCGCCGTGACGGCGGTCCGCCGCGTCATCGACGTCTACGCCAAACATGTCGAGGCGCTGCAGACGGCCCAAGGAGTTCCCGAAGGGTCGCGGATCACCGCCTCCGTGCTGGTCTCGCCGAGCGCCGCTGCGGTGCGGGGCGACAAGAGCCGGGGCCTGGCCGGCACGGCCCTGCTGGGCGCAGCCGGGGGTATTCTCGGCGCGTTGTGGCTCGACCGGTATGTGATGAGCCGCCGTAGGGTCGCTCCCGGCCGTCACGCCGGTCCGGTTCCCGCGGCCAACTGAGCGGAACTGGTGGTTCATCAGATACCGCGGCGCTTCCACGACTCCCACCACAGCCACTCCCGGCCGCGCTCGGCGACGGCCGACCACACCAGCGGCTGCAGGTACGGCATCGCCCTCGGACCGATCCGTCTGCGCAACCGCAGCGCGCGGTACTCGGGCAGCGCCGTGTATCCCGGCAGGCACTCCTCGGCGAACGCCACGCAGTCGTCGACCGGGACGATCCGCGTCCGCCCCCGGTCGTAGGCTCGGTAGGCCCGGCGCAGCGCGTGGCGGGCGAGCCGGGTGTGGACCTCGTCGGCCAGGCGGTCGGCCTGGGGCAGCCGGTCGGCGCATTTGGCGAGCACCGAGTCGAAGGCCACGAGGCGCTGGCGCAGGTCGTCGAGCTGACCGCCGAAGTCCGTCGTGGACATGTTCTTGCCGTGGACGCGGTAGAAGGCCTGGTCGGCGCCGCGTATGTAGCCGACGTCGGCGTGTGCGGCGAGTCGCATCCACATCTCGATGTCTCCGGCGTGGGGCAGCACCGGGTCGTAACCGCCGACCGTGCGCTGGAGGCTGGTGCGGACGACGACCTCCGGCGAGGTGATGCAGCCGGTGCCCTCGCGGAAGCGCCGCTCCAGCCACCACTGCCCGGGGTAGACGACCGAGCCGGTGCTGTGCGTACGAGCCCGGGGCAGCGGGCCGCCGTTCTGGAAGCGCAGCGGGCGCCCGTAGGCGAACCCTGCCTCGGGATGGGCGTCCAGCAGGGCGGCGGCCCGGACCAGGGCGCCCGGGACCAGCCGGTCGTCGGCGGAGAGGAGCGCGACGTAGTCGCCGTCGGCCCAGTCCAGCAGGCCCTCGTTGTAGGTGGCGATATGGCCCTTGTTCGTTTCATGGACGAGGACCTCGATACGCGGATCGGAGGCGGCCAGTTTGTGCGCGACCTCCGCCGAGTCGTCGGGCGAGGCGTCGTCGATGATGAGCACCCGGACGTCGACGCCGTCCTGCTCGTCCAGGACGCTGCTGACGCAGTCGGCGAGGAAATGGCCGTACTTGTAGCAGGGGATCACAACACTGACGGTGCTCATCGATGGGCAAGCCAATCCCCGGTGGTGGTGTGCGCCGGGTTCGGCGCCGACCACCACCGGTGCGTTCCGGTCGGTCAGTTCTTCTTCTTGCGGACGGTCTTGCCGGTCAGCGTCCAGCTACGGGACTTCACCGGGTGGCGGTGGGTGTCCCAGGCCGTGATCGTGACCCTGAACCGGGTGCCGTCCGGCAACGGTGCGGACAGGTGCACGGACATCGTGTGGGTGGCCCGGTCGTAGGAGGTGACGGCCGTGACGTGGAGCTTCCTGGCGGCGGCCGCCCGGGCACCCGGCAGGATGGTCACGGTCGCCTCGACGGACGACGGCTTGACCTCGGCGGGCAGTGTCGTGACGAGGGGGTCGGCCGCGTCGGCGGTGTGTGTCACGGAGGACGCGGTCACCTCCGAGGCGGTGCCGGTTGTCAGGGAGGCGCTCGGGTTGTCGGCGGTGAAGATCGGGCCGACCCAGTAGTTCGCGGATCCATAGGAGCTGTTGGGGAAGGCCGGGTCGGTGCCGTACCGGTAGAGCCCGTTGTGGTGCGCGGTGGTGTCGGCGGTGGCGGTCAGCGGATACGACTGGTGGGCTGCCGCGAAGTAGCCGCCGTCCACCGCGTAGTTGCCGTTCGGCGCGTGGTAGGAGACGACGTACGGGGTGCCCGCGGTGACGGCCACCGGGGTGGCGAAGGTCAGCTGCTGCCAGCCGGAGGCCGTCTCGCCCGTGAAGGTGCCGGTGGCGAGCAGGGTGCCGGTGTCGGACCACAGGCTGCCGGTGTGGGTGCCCGTGTTGCCGGTGCCCTTGTAGAACGTGACGCCGGTGATCCAGCCGTTCGCCGAGGACGTGAACCGGGTGCCCAGCTCGACGGAGTTGGCGTCGCCGGTCAGGTCGGTGGTGGCCGGTACCGTGCCGGCGTTCCACAGCGTGCAGGGGCAGGTCACCGCGGGCGGGCTGGAACTGGTGGTGAAGGACCAGGTCACGGGGTCCGCCATGGCGTTGCCCCACACGTCGGCACCCTGGACGGAGGCGGTGTACGTGGTGTGCAGCGCCAGCTGCGTCGACGGTGTGAAGGTCGCCTTGTTCGACGCGGGGAGCGTGATGGTCCCCGGCAGGGTGCTGCCGCCCGGGTCCTTCACGGTGAACATCAGGCTGTCGGCGTCGACGGCCGAGCTGAACACGGCGGACACCGGTGACGTGATCGCCGTGTCGGTCGCCCCGGAGGTCGGGGAGGTCGAGGTGACGGTGGGCGGGGTCGTGCTGGCCGTCGAGGTGTCCAGCACCACGTCGACCCAGTAGTTGCTGCCGGAGGACTGTGAGGACGGGAAGGCGCTGGTCGAGCCGTAGTGGTAGACGCCGTTGCCGCCGTCGGTGCCGGACTTCAGGGCCGTGAGCGGGGCCAGGCCCGCGTCGCCGTTGGTGAAGTAGCCGCCATCGTAGGAGTATCCGCCGTTGGGCGCGAAGTACGAGGCGACATAGGTGGTGTTGGCCTTGACGCTCACCGGCGTGGCGAAGTTCAGCTGCTGCCAGCCGGAGGCCGTCTCGCCCGTGAAGGTGCCGGTGGCCAGGCGGGTGCCGGAGGCGCTCCACAGGCTGCCGGTGTGGGTTCCGGTGTTGGCGGGCGACTTGTAGAAGCGGACCGCGGTGATCGAACCGGCCACGGTGGTACGGAACTTGACGCCGAGTTCCACCGCGCTGCCGTCGCCGGCGTTGACCGTGCCGGGAACGGCCGAGGCCGGCCAGACGGTGCAGGGGCAGGCCTGGGGGCCGACGGTCACCGGGATGGTGGTGGTGGCGCCGATGTTGACGCTGTCGTCCACCGCGCGGACCTTGATGGACGCCGAGCCGGGGCTCGTCGGGGTCCAGCTGTAGCTCCAGGACGCCAGGCCCTTGGCGGCCTTCCAGGTGGTTCCGCCGTCCGTGGACACCTCCACGCGGGCCACCACGCCTCCGCCGGAGTCGGTGGCGGTGCCGGTGATGGTGACGGGTTTCAGGGCCGGGACCGTGACTCCGGAGGCCGGGCTGGTCACCGTGATGGCGGGGCCCGTCGTGTCGGTGGAGGCCGTCGCGGTGACGAGGTTGCTCTGCCGCGTCAGCGGCTGGACGCCCATGTCGGCGAGGATGTTCACGGTCGCCTGCTGCATGCGGGCGTCCTCGGTGACCACCGTGTCAGCGGGGTTGTTCGTCGGGATGTTGGTCAGCCCCCACGACCACTGCACGGTCGCCGACCCGAACACCAGGGCCCCGGAGTCCTGGTCGCGGAACTCGACGAGACTGTGCGTCGCCGTGCCGTTGCCGTACACGTTGCCCCAGTCCATGCGGTACTTGCCGTCGGTGATGTCCACCGTCGTGGAGGACAGGTCGATGGCCCCGGCGGGTCTGGTGCTGTTGTCGATGTCGCTGTCCCACTCGTAACCGAGTGTGCCGGTGGGGAAGGTGGCGGTCTGGCTCGACGTGAGGTTGGCGATGGAAGTGCCCCGCCACAGCCGGTTCCTGCCGTACGAGCCGGGGACCGTGATCGCGTCGCTGCGGTAGCCGTTCACCTGGAACATGGAGCCGGTGAGGATGTTCGGCGGCTGGTAGGTCTGGCCGTATTTGGTGCTGGCCGGATCCATCCAGGTGCCGGTCCAGATGCCGCTGGGGTCGGCGATGCCGTTGTTCTGCGCCATCTTGGTCATCTTGTAGCAGACCAGGGTACGGTCCGCCGTGCTCGTGCCGTCGATGCTCGGGGCGTACCGGGTCTTCCAGAAGACCTCGTTGCCGCTGAAGAAGGCCTCCCGCACGCCGGCCTTCCTGGCCGCCAGGACGTTGGAGTACTGGCTCTGTGTCCAGTACTCGTCATGGCCGGAGGACATGTACACCTTGTGGTTCTTCAGCAGGGTGCCGCCGTTGGCCGACACGTCCACGCCGGACAGATAGCTGACGTCGTAGCCGTTGCGTTCCAGCCAGGACAGCATCATGTACTCGGAGCCGTAGATGCCGTTGTCACCGCCGATGTCCAGCGGCCGGTTGTAGCTGACCTCGTAGGCGCGGCCGTCCGGCGCGGGCCCCGTGCCTCCGTAGAGGTCCTGGCCGCCATAGTCGTTGTAGGCCTGCCAGGTCTGGTCGCTGGTCTGCACGACGATGTCGGAGGTGCTGGAGTCCTTGCGGACGACGAACGGGTACGGCATCAGGCCGTTGTCGTCCGTCTGCGACAGGTTCGCGATGTACAGGCCGGACACGGCGTCGCTGGGCACCGTCCAGCTCGCGGTCACGGGCCAGTTGCCGCAGTCGACCAGACCGGTGCTGCTCTTGGTGGTGCAACTGGCCGGTTTGGTGATGAAGTTGGCGGGATAGGTCACCGCCGCCTGGGCCGCGGTCGACATCTCGCGGGCGCCGTCGCCGCCGTACCAGCCCAGCCGGTAGATCTCGATGTGGTACGGGGTTTTCGACTGGACCTTGAACTGGATGGTGTCACCGGCCTGGACGCTCTCCTTGGTGGAGAACCCCTTGATGTCGCCGTAGGCGTTGGGCGCAAACCAGTCGGACATCGGGGTGCCCGGCTTGGAGTTCTCGCAGACGACGGGGTTCGAGCCCGTGCCGCACGGATCGGACGCCGCCTGGGCGTGCGCGGCCTGCGGGAGCACCGCCCAAATCAATGCTGCCACGACGGCGAGGCGTACGCCCCGGATCCGTCTGCTCCATCTGTTCATGCGTACCTCTCAGCGGTGCTGTGCAGGACCGACCTGTGAAGTCGGGTTGGAGCGTGAAGCCGGTGACCGGTCAGCCTCGGAGTGCGCGGGCGAGTGTGTCCACGACGCGCTGCTGCTGGTCGGGGGTGATCTGCGGATAGAGCGGAAGGGACAGGATCCGGTCGGCCGCCTTCTCGGCGTTCGGGAAGTCGCCCCGGGTGTGGCCGAGATGGCGGTAGGCCGGTGTGAGATGGACCGGGGCGGGATAGTGCACCCCCGCGCCGATGCCCTCGGCGTTGAGCTTGCCGACGATGTCGTCGCGGTCTGCGCCGGCGACCTGGACGACGTAGAGGTGCCAGACGTGGACGTTCCCGGTGGCCGTTGTCGGGAGCACGATCCGTCCGGCGGCGGCCAGGTCGGCGAGCAACGTGTCGTAGCGGGCCGCTGCCGCCCGGCGGGCCGCGTTGCCGCCCGCCAGCCGCGCCAGCTTCGCCCGCAGGACGACGGCCTGCAGCCCGTCCAGACGGCTGTTGAACCCGGGCACGTCGTGGCGGTACTTGGCGACGCCGCCGTGGTTGGCGATCGCGCGCACCAGGCCGGCCAGTTCCCCGTCGTCGGTCAGCACGGCACCCGCGTCGCCGTAGGCCCCGAGGTTCTTGCCCGGGTAGAAGCTGGTGGCCGCGATCCCGCCGCTGCCCGGCGTCCGGCCGTCGCGGGTCGCGCCCTGGCACTGCGCGGCGTCCTCGACGACCCTTGTGCGGTCGGGAAGCCCGTCGGCCAGCGCCGTCACGTCGGCCATCTGCCCGTAGAGGTGCACGGGTACCACCGCACGGGTGGCCGGGCCGACCGCGTCCAGTGCGGCCTGAGGGTCGAGCAGGTAGGTGTCGGGCAGGCAGTCCGCGAGGACCGGCCGGGCGCCGATCCTGGCCACCGCGCCCACGGTGGCGATGAAGGTGTTGGCGGGCACCACGACCTCGTCGTCGGGCCCGACCCCGCTTGCGCGCAGGGCGAGTTCGACGGCGTCGGTGCCGTTGGCGACACCCACGCAGTGCGCGACACCGCCGAGGTCCGCGTACTCGCGCTCGAACCGGCGGACCTCTTCGCCGCCGATGAACGCGGTGTGGGCCAGGATCCGTTCGAATCCGGCCCGGATCTCGTCGGCGACTTCCTCGTGGGCCGCCTTGAGGTCCACGAGCGGTATCTGGTTCATGTCAGCGGTCCCCCCACTGTTCGCGTCGCACGGCATGTGCGCGTCGCACGTCATGTTCGCGTCGCCAGTTCGTCAAGCGCGGGCGCGTCCGCCGCGCGCAGTCGCCGGGCCGGGCTGCCCACCCAGACCTCGCCCGGCGGAACGTCGCCGAGCACGGCACTCCCCATCCCGATCAGCGACCACGCGCCGACCGTCGTGCCCTCCCGTACCAGGGCCCCGGAGCCGACATATGCGCCCCGCTCCAGCCGCGCTGCCCCGCCCAGACGGACGCCGGAGGCGAGGGTGACGTAGTCCTCGACCACGTCGTCATGGGTGAGGACGACATGCGGCATCACCGCGACATGCGCGCCCACCTGTACGGCGGCGGTCAGGACGCAGTGCGCGAGCAGGACCGAACCGGGACCGGCCTCGGACGTCTCCGACACCGCCGCCGTCGGGTGGATCACGGTGGCGTAGCGGTCCGCGGGCAGGGCGAGCCTGCGCACCAGGCGGGCGCGGGCCGCGTAGTCCCTCGGGTTGCCGACGCAGATCACCACCCGGGCGCTGGGCAGGTCGTGGACCAGGTCGCAGCCGCCGAGGACGGGTACGTCGTCCACCTCGGTGCCGTGCAGGGCGGCGTTGTCGTCCAGGTGCCCGAGCAGCTTGAACTCACCCGCGTCCCGTACGGCCTGTGCGGTCTCCCGGGCGAACCCGCCCGCGCCGACGATCACAAGTTCCTTCATCTTCGGGCCTGTTCGCGTAGTGCGGCCACGACGCGGTCCTGCTGGGTCTCGGTCATCGTGTGGAACAGCGGCAGGATCAGCGAGTCGCGGCTGATCCGCTCGGTGACCGGCAGCGGAGCGCGGGGATGGCCCGCGTAGGCGGGTTCGAGGTGCGCGGCCATGATTCCGCGCCGGGCGGAGATGCCGGCCTCGGCGAGCGCGGCGAGCAGGTCGTCCCGGCCGAGGGGGAAGTCCTCGGCCAAGAGCACCCAGTAGGACTGGAAGTTGCTCTGCCCGTGCGCGGGGTCGCGTACGGGGGTGAGGCCGGGGACGTCGTGCAGCAGCGTGTCGTAGCGGGCCGCCAGCTCGCGGCGGCGGGCGATCATCGTGTCGAGTTTGCCGAGCTGGACCAGGCCGACGGCAGCCTGGATGTCGGTCATCCGGTAGTTGTAGCCGACCTCGAGGTAGCTCTCCAGGACGGGCTTGTTGCTCGTGTGCCGGTCCGCCGCCGAGGCGTTCATCCCGTGCTCGCGCAGCCGGCGCAGGCGTGCCGCCCACTCGGCGTCGTCCGTGGTGATCATGCCGCCCTCGCCGGTCGTGACGAGCTTGCGGGGGTGGAAGGACCAGGCGGCGATCAGCGCGCCATGCCCCACGGGCTTGCCGCCGACCGTCGAGCCGATGGCGCAGGCCGCGTCCTCGACCAGGGGCAGGTCCCACTCGGCGCAGGCGGCGCGCAGAGCGTGTACGTCGGCCGGAACTCCGCCCTGGTGGACGGCGAGGACGGCCTTGGTGCGGGGGGTGCGGACCGCGTCCACGGTGGCCCTGGTCAGGTTGCCGGTGGCGGGGTCGACGTCGGCGAACACGGGCTCGGCGCCCACGTACCGTACGGCGTTGGCGGTGGCGATGAACGACAGCGAGGGCACCACGACCTCGTCGCCGGGGCCGAGGCTGAGCGCGACGAGGGACAGATGGAGGGCGGTGGTGCAGGAGCTGACGGCGATGCCGTGCTCGGCGCCCACCCGCTCCGCGAAGGCCTTCTCGAAGGCGGCGACCCGGGGGCCCTGGGCGACCCACCCGGACAGCACCGCGTCGGAGGCGGCCCGGGCCTCCTCCTCGCCGAGCCAGGGGATCATCACCGGGATGCGGTCGGTGCTCACTCGGCCGCCTCCCGCTCCGCGCGCCACCACTCGACCAGGTCGTGCAGCCCGGTGCGCAGGTCGATCTGCGCGGTGAACCCGAGCCGTTCGGCGGCCTGTGAGGTGTCCGCGAGCCGCCGCGTCACCCCGTTGACCGCGCGGGCGGGCCCGTGCACCGGCGCCAGGTCCGGTGCCCCCATCGCCTCCAGCAGGCCCTCGGCGAGTTCCTTCAGCGACGTCTCCGTACCGCTGGCGACGTTGAACACCTCGTCGGTGAGATCCGACTCGGCGGCCAGCACATTGGCTCTGGCTATGTCTCTGACGTCGACGAAGTCCATGGTCTGTGTGCCGTCGCCGAGGATCAGCGGCGGCTCGCCCGCCTCGATGCGCTCCATCCAGCGGATGAGGACCTCGGTGTAGAGGCCGTGGATGTCCATGCGGGGGCCGTAGACGTTGAAGTAGCGCAGTGCCACGTAGTCCAGGCCGTGCATGGCGTGGAAGCTGCGCAGCATGCCCTCGTTGAAGGCCTTCGCCGCGCCGTAGAAGGTGTCGTTGTTGTACGGGTGATGGCGCTCGGTCGTCGGAAAGGTCTCGGCCATGCCGTAGACGGACGCCGAGGACGAGGCGATCACCTTGCCCACCCCGGCCTCGGCCGCCGCCTCCAGGACGTTGAAGGTGCCGTCGACCAGGACCTCGTTGGCGAGCCGTGGCTCCTCCGCGCACTGGGTGATGCGGATCGCGGCGAGGTGGAACACCAGGTCGGCGCCCTCGGTGACCTTCCGTACGGTGCCGGCGTCACGGATGTCGCCCTCGACGACCTGCACGACGCCGCTGCCCATGGCCTGGGCGAGGTTGCCCATCCGCCCGCGCACGAAGTTGTCCAGCACCACGATCTCGCGGGCGCCGCCCTCGGCCAGGAGGTCGACGAGGTTCGAGCCGATGGTGCCCGCTCCCCCGGTGACCAGGATCTTCTTGCCTCGTACGCTGCTCAACTGCCTTGCCCTCTCAATGGGTTGAAATCGTCAACGCCCGGCGCGCAGGCCGACGACCGCGCCCCGGAACTCCAGGCTCCGGGAGGCCGCTTCGAGAATGTCCAGGACGCGCAGGCCCGCCCGGCCGTCGGTCAGCGGTGCCCGCTTGTCCGTGATGGCGTCGGCGAATTCGTCGACCATGCTGCGCAGCGCTTCCTTCTCACCGATCGCGGGGGCGACCATGTCGCCGGAGCGGTACGAGACGAGCATCTCCCGGCGCTCATCCGCGCCGATCTCCTGCGGCGCGGCCAGGTCCACGCCCCGGTCGTAGATCGCCACCCGCTGCAGGGGGTTGAGGTCGTCCCAGACCAGGGTGCGCTTGGCGCCGCCGACCATGGTGGTCCGCACCTTGGTCGGGGAGAGCCAGTTGACGTGCACGTGGGCGATGGCCCCGGTGTTGAGCTGCAGCGTCAGATAGGCCACGCACGCCTGTCCGGCGCCGATCGGGTCGGCCCCGTGGGCGGCGACGGCGACCGGTTCGACGGTGTCGGGGAGGATGAAGTCCAGGATCGACAGGTCGTGCGGGGCCAGGTCCCACAGGACGTCGATGTCCTTCTGGACGAGCCCGAGGTTGATGCGGACCGAGTCGACGAAGTGGATCTCGCCCAGTTCCCCGGAGCGGACCAGTTCCCGGATGCGGGCCACGGCGGGCGTGTAGCAGTAGGTGTGATCGCACATCAGGGTCAGACCGCGTTCTTCTGCCTCGGCCACCAGGTGCATTCCGTCGGCGTAGGTCGCCGCGAGCGGCTTCTCCACGAGGACGTGCTTGCCGGCGCGCAGCGCGGCCAGGGCGATGTCGAGGTGGGTTCCGGCAGGTGTGGCCACGGCGACGGCGGTGACGGAAGGGTCGGCCAGGACGGCCGCGTAGTCCGAGGTGGCCTGGACCGTCGAGTAGCCGCCGAGGACCCGCTGCGCCCGGTCCACGTCGAGGTCGCACAGCCAGCGCAGCCGGAACCGCTCGCTGGCCTGGAAGTTGCGTACGAGGTTGGGGCCCCAGTATCCGGCCCCGACGACCGCGACCCCCAACGGCTCCGTGGTCTGCGTCACTTGCTTCCTCTTCCCTCGGTCCATCAGTACGCCCCCGTTCCCCGCACCACTGCCGACCCGGTGCGCAGCAGGATCGACACGTCGAGGCTCATCGACCAGTTGTCCACGTATCCGAGATCGAGCCGGACCGCCTCGTCCCAGGGCAGGTCTGAGCGTCCGCTCACCTGCCACAGCCCCGTGAGGCCGGGCTTCACGAGCAACCGGCGTTTGACCTCGGGCGGATATCCCTCCACCTCCTCGGGCAGCGACGGGCGCGGGCCGACGAGTGACATATGGCCGCTGATCACGTTGATCAGCTGCGGCAGTTCGTCGAGTGAGCAGCGCCGCAGCACCGAGCCGACCCGGGTGACCCGTGGGTCCTGCTTCACCTTGAACAGCAGCCCGTCGCTGTTCTGGTTGAGGTGCTCCAGTTCCGCCCGGAGTGCCTCCGAGTCCGGCCGCATGGTGCGGAACTTCAGCATGGTGAAGTGGTTGCCGTAGCGGCCCACCCGGCGCTGGCGGAACAGTGCCGGCCCGGAGCTGTCCATCCGGACGATCAGGGCGATCATCAGCATGGGGAGCAGCAGGATCAGCAGGAGCGTCGCCGCGAGCGCCCGGTCCAGCAGTTCCTTGGGCAACCGGGAGACCCGGGAGAGGTTCGGCGCCTGTATGCGTACCAGCGGCACGCCGTTGGTGGAGCGTATGGCCAGCCGGGAGGCGGTGATGTCGGCCAGTACGGGGGCCAGCAGGAAGTCGGCGCCCTGGACGGCCGCCGTCCAGGACATCCGGCGCAGGACGGCGGCGTCGAACCCGGGTGCCGGAAGCGCCACCACGGTGCTGATGCCCATGGCCCGGATGACGTCATGCATGTCGCCGACGCCGCCGAGGACGGGGAGCCCCAGCTTGCGGATCTCCACCGCGTTGTCCGGATCGCTCAGGCACACCCCGGCGACCTGCAGTTCCTGTGTGCCGCCCGCGCGCCGCAGCACGGTGACCAGCTCCACGATGCCGCGGGACGGCCCGACCAGGAGCGTCGCGCTCCGGTCCCGGCCCCGCGCCCATCGGCTGTGCAGCCGGCGGCGGAGCGTGTACCGGACCGGCAGGGCGATCGCGACAGCCGGGGCCGCGGCCGTGATCATGTCATGAAGGAGGCCCATGTCGTGTCTGAACAGCCAGTACGCGCACACGGCCAGCGCGGGCAGCGTGACGGCGCCGCGCAGCACCCGCAGATACTCCTCGGGCCCCAGGCCGAGGGCGCTGCGATCGTAGGAGCGATGGGCCAGCATCGCCACGATCCACATCGGGGGCAGCACCAGGGCCACGGCCCAGCGGCCGTACGCCCCGTGGATCACCAAGGCCGCGGCGGCGGCTGCGAGACCGTCCGCGACCAGCAGGACTAACCGGTACTTCCTTTCCCAACGTCTTCGGCGAGTTGCCGGACGTCTGTGTTCCACTACCAGTTGCTCATGCGTGACCTCGATGGTCATGGACCCCCCACCACATGCGCAGCTACACCCCTGACCGAACAAAACCCGGCATACGGTCGCAAGTCCGTAGCCAGGGCCGGATCAGCGCCGATGTGTCTCCTCAGCACAGCGGCACTGGTGAAAGAGGGAGCCCTCAGCGGTTCCCCAACCGCCCCATGCTCCCTGCATGTTGGTTACTGCCTGTTTCGCGTCCGGTTCACAATGTCATGCCTTGACGTGCCGTCAAGAGCGCGTCGCCCTCCCAAACCGGTCCGGCGGGCCTCAATCTAGACCACTGGGCGCAGCCTCGGGAACGGTTGGACGAAACACACGGCGCAATGGCGACACCGACGGCATACTGCCCGGGTGACGAGCATCGTGATCCCGGCTCACAATGAGGCGCGCGTCATCGGCCGGCTCCTGGATTCGCTGCTGGCCGATCCCTCCGAGGACGAGACCGACATCGTGGTCGTGTGCAACGGCTGTACGGATGACACCGCGCGGATCGCGGCCGCCCGCGGCCCGCGCGTGCGGGTGGTCGAGATACCCGTCCCCTCCAAGCACGCCGCCCTGCGCACCGGCGACGACCACGCGCGCGGCTTCCCCCGCGTCTACGTGGACGCCGACGTGGTGATCACGGGCGCCGACGTACGGGCGCTGACGGAGCCCCTGACCGACGACGCCTCGGGCATCCTCGCCACCGCCCCCGAACGTCGGATCCCGCTCGCCGCCTGCACATGGCGGGTGCGTGCCTACTACCAGGTGTGGCAGCGCCTCCCCGCCATACGCGAGGGACTGTTCGGCCGAGGTGTCATCGCGGTCTCCAAGGCCGGGCACGCCCGGATCGCCGCACTGCCGCCGCTGATGGCGGACGACCTGGCCGCGTCCCTGGCGTTCGCCCCGCGGGAGCGGCGCGTGGTCGGCGCGGCCCGGGTCGTGGTCCACCCGCCGCGCACATGGCCGGACTTGATCCGTCGGCGGATCCGGGCCGCGGTGTCCACCGCCCAGGTCGAACAGCACCAGCGACCGGAAGAGGCTTCGGCACGCACGAGCACGGCGGATCTCAAGGCCATGCTCCGCAAGGAGCCGAAGCTCTTCGCGGGTGTCGTCGTCTTCGTCGCCGCCGCGCTCGTCGCCCGGCGAGAGGCCCAAAAGGCCATCCGGGCACAGGACTTCGGTACCTGGCTCCGGGACGAGAGCAGCCGGCAGAACTGAGCTCACCCCACCTGGAGCCCCTGATCATGTATCTCACCGACCGCTCCACAGCTCCGCGGGCGGACACCGAGCCCGGCCGAAGACGCGGCTCGGGGCACAAGGTGGCCCCGGTCGTGCTCGTGCTCGGCACGGTCAGCCTGGTCACCGACGTCTCCTCGGAGATGGTCACCGCCGTGCTGCCGCTCTACCTGGTGACCCAACTCGGCTTCAGCCCACTGGGATTCGGCACCCTCGACGGCGTCTACAACGGCGTCAGCGCGCTGGTCCAGCTCACCGGCGGCCACCTCGCCGACCGGGTGCGGGGCCACAAGCTGATCGCAGGGCTCGGCTACGGCCTGTCCGCGCTGTGCAAGCCGCTGCTCCTGCTCGCGAGCAGCCTCGGCACCATCGGCACGGTCCTCGCCGTGGAACGGACCGGCAAGGGCCTGCGCACCGCCCCGCGCGACGCGATGATCTCCCTGTCCACGCCGCCCGGGAGCCAGGGCCGGGCCTTCGGCGTACACCGGGCGATGGACACCACCGGTGCGATGCTCGGCCCGCTGGCGGCCTTCCTCATCCTGCGTGTGGCGGCCGACGGCTACGACGCCGTGTTCGGCGTGAGCGCGTGCGTCGCCACGCTCGGCGTGCTCGTACTGGTCCTGTTCGTACCGGGCAGGCGGCAACGCGCGCAGACGGGCGACGTAGGCATGACGGCCGACGCGGGTATGACGGGCGACGCAGGGAGGGCGGACGACGCAGGGACAGCGGACGGCACAGGGACGGCGGGCGGCACAGGGACGGCGGGCGGCACAGGGACGGCGGACGGCGGGCGGCCCGTCCGCATGCGCGAAGTGCTGACGCTGCTGCGCCTGCCTCGGCTGCGGGCCCTCTCCGTCTGTGCCGCGCTGCTCGGCCTGACGACCGTGAGCGACGCCTTCGTCTACCTGCTCCTGCAACGGCGGGCGGGCGTCGGCGAGCAGTGGTTCACGCTGCTGCCGCTGGGCACCGCCGTCGTGTTCCTGCTGCTGGCCGTGCCGGTGGGCGCGCTGGCCGACCGGGTCGGGCGGCGCACCGTGTTCCTCGCCGGGCACGCGGGTCTGCTCGCCGGATACGCCCTCCTGTTGTGGGCCCCGGCCACGCCGGTCCTTCCCTGTCTCGTACTCGCCCTGCACGGCACGTTCTACGCGGCCACGGACGGCGTACTTCCCGCGGCCCTCGCCGGCATCGTGCCCGAGCGGCTGCGCGCCAGCGGTCTCGCCATCGTCGGCACCAGCCAGGCGCTGGCCCGGTTCTGCTGCTCGCTGGCCTTCGGCGCCGCCTGGACGGTGTGGGGAGACGGCCCGGCGCTGGCCGGATCGGCGCTCGGCCTGCTGTGCTGCGCCGCCGTCGCGGGCATGGTGCTGCGACCTTCCGGCGGGGCCCGATGACGACCACCTCAGCCACAAGGATCCGGATGACTCCGCTGCGCCTCCGCCTGCTCCTACTCGTCACGGCGGTGCTGCTCCTCGGGAGCCTGGGAACCGGCATGGTCCTGCACGCCGCCTCCCGCGCGGACCGGGCGAACCAGCCGCAGTCGGGCGGCCCCGCCGTCAGCGCCGGCAAGGTGCTGCTCGGCCAGAAGGGCCGCGTGACGTTCCTCAACGCGGCCGCCGGCCCGCACCGCACCGCGGTCGCCTCGGTCCCGGCGGCCGATCCCAGGGGCGAGCGGGTCGCCTCAAGCCTGAAATGCGCGCGCTTCTACGCGGCGGGCGGCACGGGCGTCTGTCTCCAGTCCGTCCCCGGAGTCCTCAAGCAGAGCAATCGTGTCCTGCTCCTGGACGCCGGTCTGCGCACCCTGCACACCTTCCCGCTCGCGGGCACCCCCAGCCGGGCCCGGGTCTCACCGAGCGGCCGCTTCGTCGCCTGGACCGTCTTCGTCTCCGGCGAGTCCTATTCGTCCGCCTTCTTCTCCACCCGGACCTCGATCCTGGACACCCGCACCATGCGGCTGACTCCGAGTCTGGAGTCGTTCGCCATCGTCAAGGACGGCACGCCCTACCACGCCTCGGACGTCAACTTCTGGGGCGTCACCTTCGCCTCCGACGACGACACCTTCTACGCCACCCTCAGCACCGCGAACCACACCTACCTGGTCCGGGGCTCCCTCTCCCGGCGTACGGTCACCACCCTGGTCCAGAACGTGGAGTGCCCCTCGCTCTCCCCCGACGGGACCCGCGTCGCGTTCAAGAAGCGGGTCCTGTCCGGTACGGCCCTCTGGCACGAGTACGTCCTCGACCTGCGCACCCTGCACGAGACCGCGCTCGCCGAGCGCCACAGCGTCGACGACCAGGCCGCCTGGCTCGACGATCACACCGTCGCCTATGCCCTGCCCACCAATGGCAAGGTCGGCAGCAACGACCTGTGGAGCGTGCCCGCCGACGGCACGGGAACCCCCCGTCTGCTGATCGCGGGCGCCTCTTCCCCCGCGCCGCTGTAGGCCGGGACCCAACGCCGCCGCGTACGTGTCCGCCGTCGCCGCCACGGCCGCGCCCCTCCGGGCGGAGAGTGACGGGTCGTCGGCGAAGGCGCACCGGGCCGGCCGCCGACCTCGGCGGCGATCACGGGCGTCCCGCGGGCTTGCGCCTCTACCACCACCAGGCCGAAGGCACGACGATGGCCACCTCCTCGGCCCGGCCCACGATCGCCAACGGTCTGCCGCCCAGTGGCTCGGTGACCCTTCCCACGGCCTCCGTTCCTCAGCACTCGATGACGTTCACCGCGAGGCCGCCACGGGCGGTCTCCTTGTACTTCACCTTCATGTCGGCGCCGGGGACGAAGTTGATGTAGTAGTGCAGGACCGCCGGGATGATGCCGGCCGCGCCGTTCGTCGGGGCGGTCACGACCCGGCCGCCGGCGGCGTTCTCCTCGTTCACCGCCATCGCGTAGAGGGTGACCCACTCCATCGCCCGGCCCACCGGATCGCCCTCGCTGCGCAGCGCCCGGGCCGCCGCCGCGGCCCGTCGGCGGACCTTCAGGCCGCCGGGGAGGATGCCCTCGATGGACAGTCCGCGGGAGACGCAGCCTTCCATGACCCGCCAGATGCCCAGCAGACCCGCGCGGATCTCCTCCTCGGTACGCCAGGCCTTCTCGTTCTCCAGCATCAGCGCGGAGATGGACAGGCCGGTTTCGCGGGCGAGACGCAGCAACTCGTCACCGGTGCGGAACGGGTGGGCCACCTCGGTGCCGTCGGCCTTGATCCGATCGGCACCTACGGCGTCCTCGTCGACCACGAAGCCGCCGCCGACCGAGTAGTACGTCTTCGTCAGCAGCGGCACACCATCGGCGTCGTATGCGCACAGGATCATGCCGTTGGCGTGGTACGGCAGTGCGCGCCGGCGGTGCAGGATCAGCTGGGTCGGGGCGTCGAAGTCGATCTCGTGGGCGGAACCGATCTCGGCACCGAGGAGGCGGATGCGCCGGGTGGTGCGGATCCGCTCGACGTCCAGGTCGGCCTGGGTGACATCGACCGTGTGCGGTTCGTTGCCCTCCAGGCCGAGCAGGACGGCCTTGGGGGTGCCGTGTCCGTGGCCGGTGGCGCCGAGGGAACCGAACAGCTCCGCTCGCACCGCGGCGGTCTGGGCCAGTACGCCGTCCTTCTTCAGCCGGGCGGCGAACATCGCGGCGGCGCGCATCGGGCCCACGGTGTGCGAGCTGGACGGACCGATGCCGATGGAGAACAGGTCGAAGACGCTGATTGCCACGCCATACTCCGGGGATGGGCGGGGCGCGCCGAGCGGTCCCGGGCACGCCCGTACGGGAGGGTTTTCGGTTACAGGCCCGGGTGGCCCGCGGCGTACGTGTCAGGCTGGTGGAAGGGGAGTTGAGGCGCCGGGCTCATGAGGTGGCGGGCACGGCGGCGGGGGTGAGGGTGCGGCGGAGTCGGTTGAACAGCTTCGGCTGGTTCAGGGAGAGCACCGCGACCGGGGTGTCCCCGCGCCGGTAGACGGCGGTGAAGGAACGGCTGTCGAGGGCGCCGTCGACGACCTGGGGTTCGGCTCCGGGAGCTACATGTCCGGCGAGTTGGATGCGCACCTGGTACTGGTCGGACCAGAAGTAGGGCGCGGTGACGGGGGCGGGGGCCGACACGCCCGAGAGCAGCGTGCGGGCGGCGGTTCTCCCCTGCTCCGTGGCATTGCTCCAGTGCTCGATGCGCGCGTGCCGCCCGGTGAACGGGTTGGGGCAGCGGGCGACGTCACCGACGGCGACCACGCCCGGCACGCCCGTGGCACAGCCCGCATCGCACACCACGCCGTCGTCCACCGGTACGCCGGAACCGGCGAGCCAGTCGGTGGCGGGCCGCACGCCCACCCCGACAACCACGATGTCGGCCGGCAGCACCCGCCCGTCCGCCAGCCGCACTCCGGTGACCCGGCGCTCGCCGATGAGTCCCGCCACGCCGATCCCGCACAGCAGGCCGACCCCGTGATCACTGTGGAGCGAGGAGCACACCAGCCCCATCTCGCGCCCCAGTTGGCGCTCCAGCGGTACGTCGAGCGCCTCGACGACGGTGACGTGGAGGCCGAGCCGGTGGGCGGTGGACGCCACTTCGGCGCCGATGAAACCGGCGCCGATGACGACGACCCGGGGCAGACCGTTCAGCAGCTCGGCGCGCAGGGCCTGGGCGTCGTCCAGGGTGCGCAGGGTGTGGACGCCGGCCAGTCTGTCCGCGCCGGGGAGCGTCCGGGGAGTGGCTCCGGTGGCGATGACGACCTGGTCGGTGCGCAGCCGGCGCCCTCCGGTCAGAGTGATCGAGCGGTCCGCGGGGTCGAGCCGCACCGCTCGCTCGCCGAGCACCCACTCCACGTCCAGGTCTTCGTACTCGCCCGCGTCACCGAGCGCGAGAGCGCCGACGTCGAGGTCGCCCTTGAGGAAGTCCTTGGACAACGGAGGGCGGTCGTAGGGCAGGTAGCGCTCCTCCCCCACGACGACGATGCCGCCCTCGTAGCCCTCCGCGCGCAGTGCGCGGACCGTGCTCAGCCCTGCCAGCGATGCTCCGACGACGGTGATGGTCATGGGGGAACCTCCGGATAGCGGGTGCTCGACAGGGAGCGGAGAGATCGAGAACCGTCTCAAATAGCACAACAATGTTCGTTATGCGCAACATGCTTTCGCCGCGCGGGAGGGTTGTCAAGAGACGGAGTGCACCAGGACGCCACCCTTGGCGTAGGCCCGCGAGCTCATGCCCGGCTGGGTGCGCTCACAGGCGTCGAAGTCCTGCTGGTTCACCCGGTGGAACAGCTCCACCGAGCGGTCCACGCCCTTGCCGCTCTCCACCACGTGCGGCAGGTACAGCCAGTCTCACTCGACCACCGTGCGGTCGTGGGCCATCGGGTACATCCGGTGGAAGATCACATGGTCCGGCACGAGGTTGATGAGCACCTGCGGCTTGACGGTGATCGCGTAGCAGCGGCGGTCCTGCGCGTCCGCCACGCCCGGGATGCGGTCCAGGCCCTCGCCGCCGTCGACCGTGAAGCCCTTGACCTCCGACCGGGGGCGCGCGAGGTGGAGCCGTCCTTGCTCCAGGTTCGTGTCGTGGCGGGCGGGTCAGTGCCCGGCGGCGACCAGGGTCTTCTCAGCGAAGGCGCCGATTGCCTGCAGACACGGCACGTGCCGCATACGGCGAGCCAGTTGAGGACCACGAAGTCGCCGGGCGCGCAACGCATAAAGCCGCCCGACGGGATACGTCCACTCCAGCACCGCGAGGCCGAGACCCTCGCCCCCGGTGGTCAGGTTCAGTTGTTGCGCATGGCGCATCTTCACACGCAACACAGAACAAGCCTCTTGACCGGCCGCCGTCCGCACCGGACGATGTTGCGTATCACTCTCGTCGTTGCGCATTACGCACTAACGGAGAATGTCATGTCTTCTCGCCCGCAGCCCGGCCGCGAGTTCGTCCTCACCCTCTCGTGCCCCGACCGGGCCGGCCTCGTCCACGCCGTCACCGGCTTTCTCGTGACCCACGCAGGAAACATCCTCGAGAGCCAGCAGTTCGACGACCGCCTGCAGGACCGCTTCTTCATGCGGGTGCACTTCGAGGTCACCCATCCGGCGACGTCCCTGGAGCAGCTGCGCACCGACTTCAGCCCGGTCGCCGAGGCATACCGGATCACCTGGCAGTTGCACGACGTCACGACCCCGACCCGCACCCTGATCATGGTGTCGAAGTTCGGCCACTGCCTCAACGACCTGCTCTTCCGCCAGTCAACGGGCTCGCTCAACATCGAGATCCCGGCGATCGTCTCCAACCACCGCGACTTCGAGCCGCTGGCCCGCAACTACGGCATCCCCTTCCACCACGTCCCGGTGACCCGGGAGACCAAGGGCGAGTCGGAGGCCCGGCTGCTGGAGCTCGTCGCCGAGCTCGACATCGACCTGGTGGTGCTCGCCCGCTATATGCAGATCCTCTCCGACGACCTGTGCAAGCGGCTCGACGGCCGGGCCATCAACATCCACCACTCCTTCCTGCCCAGCTTCAAGGGCGCCCGGCCGTATGTGCAGGCGCACCAGCGCGGCGTCAAACTCGTCGGAGCCACGGCCCACTACGTCACCCCCGACCTCGACGAGGGCCCGATCATCGAACAGGACGTCGTCCGCGTGGACCACTCCCACGCGCCGGACGAACTGGTCACCATGGGCCGCGATGTCGAGGCCCGGGTCCTCGCGCGTGCCGTGCAGTGGCACAGCGAGAGCCGTGTGCTGACCAACGGCAACTGCACGGTCGTCTTCCGCTGACACCGCCGCCCGCACGGCCCGCCGAACCACTCACGCCGACGGCTCCCCTACCCGAGGAGCCGTCGTATACCCTCCCTCTACCTTCCCTGCGCAACCCCCGGGGCACAGGAGCCGATAGTGCGTATAGTTGCGCTATGAGCAACTACACCGCAGATGGCGAAACAACAGCTCCCGCGGTGAACGGGGTGCAGTCCGTCGACCGTGCCGTCAGCGTCCTGGAGATCCTCGCCCAGCGCGGGGAGGCCGGTGTCAGCGAGGTCGCCGCCGAGATCGACGTCCACAAGTCGACCGCGTTCCGTCTGCTCGGGGCGCTGGAGGCGCGCGGTCTGGTCGAGCAGGCGGCCGATCGCGGCAAGTACCGGCTCGGCTTCGGAATCGTGCGCCTGGCCGGCGCGGTCACGGGCCGCCTCGACGTCACGCAGCAGGGCCGGGAGGTGTGCGAGCGGCTCAGCGAGGAGATCGGCGAGACCGTCAACATCGCCGTCCTGCAGGAGCACTACGCCGTCAACCTGTACCAGGTGCGCGGCCCGGGCGCCGTCGGCACCCACAACTGGGTCGGGCAGCTCACCCCGGTACACGCCACGTCCAGCGGCAAGATCCTGCTCGCGCACCTGTCGGTGAAGCAGCGCGCCGAGGTGCTCGCGGCCTCCGGACTCCAGAAGCTCACGCCGCACACCCTGACCGCCAGGACGAAGCTGGAGGAGAACCTCGCCGAGTCGCGGGATCGCGGGTACGCGGTGACCCTGGAGGAGCTGGAGATCGGACTGCACGCCATGGCGGCCCCGATCCGCTCCCACCACGGCGAGGTCGTCGCCGCCCTCAGCGCCTCCGGCCCCGCGTACCGCTTCACCGAGGACCGCATCCACGAGCTGGCCCCCCTGCTGCTCAAGGGCGCGGAGGAGATCAGCCACCGGATGGGGTACGTGGGCTGAGTCCCCCCACGCGGCAGGGGCCCCAGGCCGCGCCCCAGCGGGCCGTCACCCGTACCGCGTCGACGGTCGCGGCCACGATGTCGGCTCCCTGCTCCAGCAGGGCGAGTCCGCGCGCGACGGCGGCTTCCGGGGCGAAACGACCGTGACAGGGAGACTGCCGGCCACCCCTCCAGCCAGCCGTCGGCCAGCGAGGCGTCCTGGTGGATGCAGGTTCACCTCGGTGCGTATGACGAAACATGCTGCACTGAGCGCAAGCTCAGTCCGAGGTCGCCCCCGGCCGCCACCGCGAGCAGCCGGGACGCCTTGAGCTCGGTCTCCCGCCACTCCCCCTCGGGGTCGGAACCCCAGGTGATCCCGGCGCCGGTACCGAACCGCAGCACCCCCTCGCCGCGGTCGATCCAGAAGGTGCGGATGCCGACAGCCAGCTCTGCGACGCCACGGTCGGCGTCCACCCAGCCGATGCCGCCGCAGTACGGGCCGCGCCGGGCCGTCTCCAGTTCCTCGATGATCCGCAGGGCACTGGACTTGGGCGCGCCGGTGACCGAGCCGGGCGGGAACGCGGCGGCGAGCAGTTCGGGCCAGCCGGCCTCGGGGCGCAGTTCGCCGCGTACGGTGGAGACCAGATGGACCAGCCCCGGGTGCTTCTCCACGGCGCACAGGTCGGGGACGGTCACGCTGCCCGCCACGCACACGCGGCCGATGTCGTTGCGGACCAGGTCCACGATCATCACGTTCTCGGCGTAGTCCTTCGCCAGCAGGTCCGCCTCGGTGCGCCCGGTGCCCTTGATCGGCCCGGACTCGACGATCCGCCCGCGGCGGCGCAGGAACAGCTCGGGTGACGCCGTGGCGATCTCCACCCCGTGCCGGGGCAGCCGGATCGTTCCGGCGTACGGCGCCGGGTTGCCGCGGGCCAGCAGGCTGGTCAGCGCGTCCACGTCGGCGTCGGGTCCGACCGGCGCGGACAGCACCCGGCAGAGGTTGGCCTGGTAGACCTCGCCGGCCGCGATGTAGTCACGGATGCGTCGCACGCCCCCGGTGTACGCGGCACGGTCGAGGGAGGACGTCCAGTCACGGGCGGCCGGCCCGCGCCAGCCGCCGGGCACCGGGGCGGGCACCGGCGCCTCCCGTACGTCCGTGAAACGGGCGCAGGTCAGCCGGCCCTCGAAGTCCGCGCAGACGGCCCAGAAGCCGGCGGAGTCCAGGGCCTCGGCGTCGCCGGTGACATCGCGAAGGCCGGTGGCGACAAGGCTTCCGAAGCGGGCCAGGGGTGCGGCGTCGCGCACGGCTGCGGGCCTTTCTCGTGCTCATTTCTCGTGCTCATCTCCCGGGTCGGGCAGTCGGCCGGGGCGGTGGATATGGAGCGGCGGTGCCGGGCCGACCGTCCGCGTCGGCCCGGCACCGCCGGCTCACTTCCGCCGCCCTGCCGGGCCGTTCACCGGTATTCGACGGCCGCGTCCAGCAGCCAGTCCGCCAGGTACCCGGCGAAGGAGGAGCGCACCAGTACCCAGAAACCGGCCCTGGACTCGTCACGGGCCACCAGGACGACCTGGGTGCGGGCCAGCGTCGTCTGGGCGCAGCGGCCGGGGCCGAAGGCACGCGGGTGCAGGTCCAGCGCGCAGCCGTGGGCGAGCAGGTCCCGGGCGCGGGGTCCGCCGACCAGGAGGGTGGTGCGCTGGGCGGAGACATCGGTGACGGAGAGCGGTTCCGCTCCCGCCGCCGAACGGATCCGGCTCTCCAGGTCCCGCTCGGTGCCGGGCCGGCCCACCACGAGCCATTCGTCGGGGCCGAGCCACACCGCGGTCACCTCCCCCGCGTGCACGACGGTGTTGGGTTCCAGCGGCAGTTGGACTCCCAGGGCCAGTCCGACGGCCTCCGCCGCCGGGCTCTTGGCGTCGAGGCGGACGTTCACCTGGGCCAGGAAGGGGAGTTCGGCCAGGCGGATCGCGCCCCGGGAGGAGCGCGTCGCGGCGGCCAGGCGGTGGGCGGCGTCTGCCAGGGGGCTGCGCTGCCATGCGGTCAGGGCGGTGTCAGCCATCGCGGCGGGCTCCCTCGGGGTCGTAGAGGACGGGGCTTGCGACGGTCACGGGGACCAGCCGGTCGCCGACGGGCGCGTAGAGGCGTTCGCCGATCCGGTCCCGGCCGCCCTTGACCAGGGCGAGCGCGAAGGTCCGGCCGAGTGCCGCGCTGCGGTAGCTGGAGGTGACATGGCCGAGCATCGGCACGGGCGGGGCGGGCAGTTCGCTGTCGGCGACCAGGTGCGTGCCCTCCGGGAGGAAGACGGCCGGGTCCTCGGGGAGGAGCCCGACGAGGTGCTTGCGGTCGGGCCGGACGGTGTCGGCGCGGGCGTAGGAGCGCTTGCCGATGAAGTCGGGCTTCTTCTTCGACACCGCCCAGCTCAGGCCGAGGTCCTGCGGGGTGACCGTGCCGTCGGTGTCCTGGCCGACGATCGGGTAGCCCTTCTCGGCACGCAGGACGTGCATGGTCTCGGTGCCGTACGGGGTGATGCCGTACGGGGCGCCGGCCTCGTACAGTGCCTCCCACAGCGCGACGGCGTCCCACGGTGACACGTTGATCTCGTAGGCGAGTTCGCCGGAGAAGCTGATCCGGCACACGCGCGCCTCGATGCGGGCGACGGTCGTCTCCCGCCAGGCCATGAACGGGAAGTCGTCCTTGCCGACGGCGAGTTGGGGCGCGAGCGAGCCGAGGACCTGCCGGGACTCCGGGCCGACCAGGGCCACGGTGGCCCACTGCTCGGTGACCGAGGTGCAGTGGACCCGCAGTTCGGGCCACTCGGTCTGGAGCCACTCCTCCATCCAGTCCAGGACGGTGGCCGCGTTACCGGTCGTGGTGGTGACCAGGAAGCGGTCCTGGGCGAGCCGGATGACCGTGCCGTCGTCGAAGACCATTCCGTCCGGGCGGCACATCACGCCGTAGCGGATCATGCCGACCTTCAGGGTGCTCATCATGTTGGTGTAGAGCCGGTCGAGGAAGAGCGCCGCGTCCGGGCCCTGCACGTCGATCTTGCCGAGGGTGGAGGCGTCCATGAAGGCCACGCCCTCTCGGGCGGCCCGGCACTCGCGCAGCACGGCGGTCTCCATGTCCTCGCCGTCCTGCGGGTAGTACCAGGGCCGCTTCCACTGGCCGACGTTCTCGAACAGCGCGCCGTGCGCCACGTGCCAGCCGTGCAGGGCCGTCGTACGGACCGGGTCGCTCAGCGCGCCACGGTCGCGACCCGCGAGGGCGGCGAAGGAGACCGGGGTGTACGGCGGCCGGAAGGTGGGCAGGCCGAGCGCCGAGATGTCCACGCCGAGGAGTTCGGCGACGACCCCGCTGGCCAGGACGCCGGCCGTCCTGCCCTGGTCGCCCCCGGTGCCGGCGGTGGTGTAGCGCTTGGTGTGCTCCACCGACCGCAGGCCCGCGCCGGTCGCCCGGGCCAGGTCGTCCACGGTGACGTCGCGCTGGAGGTCGACGAATCGCGGGGCGCCGGTGTCGGTCGGGATGGTGAAGACCTGCATGGGCGGGGTGTGCGGCGGTGCGGCCGCGGCCGGGAGCGCGGGTGCCTCGGCGGTGTAGCCCTCCGCCTCGACCGCGCGGGCACCGGCTGCCGCGCCCTGTGCGAGGACCACGGCGAGGTCGAAGGCACCGTTCGCGCTGCCCGCGACCTCCACCGCCTGACGGCCGCTGTCGGGCACGAACGTGCCGAGTGCGTCGTCGTGGCGGAGCTTGCCGCCCGCCTGACTGAACAGGTGGGCGACCGGGTTCCAGCCGCCGGAGACCAGGAGCAGGTCGACGGCGAACTCCCGCCGGCCGGCGGACTCCCCGTACGGCGCGACCGTCACGGCGGTGAGGCGGGCCTCGCCCTCCGTACCGGTCACCGCGTGCCCGGCGAGCACCTCGATCCCGGCGGACCGGGCACGCACGGCCCACTCCCCCGGCTCGGGCCGGGTGTCCACGATCGCGGTGATGTCCACACCCGCGGCCGCCAGGTCGAGCGCGGCGGCGTAGGCGCTGTCGTTGGTGGTGAACACGACCGCGTGCCGGCCGGGCAGCACGGCGTACCGGTGGAGGTACGTCCGGGCCGAGGACGCCAGCATGACGCCGGGTCGGTCGTTGTCGCCGAACGCCAGCGAACGCTCGTGGGCGCCGGTCGCGAGGACCACGCGCCGGGCGCGGATCCGCCAGACGCGTTCGCGGGAGACGTTCGCCGGGGCGTCGGCGCCGAGGTGGTTGGTGCGGCGCTCGACGGCGAGGAGGTGGTTGTCGTCGTAGTGGCCGAAGACGGTGGTGCGGCGCAGGACG
Organism: Streptomyces sp. NPDC001709; assembly: GCF_053596375.1. Lineage (NCBI taxonomy): Bacteria > Bacillati > Actinomycetota > Actinomycetes > Kitasatosporales > Streptomycetaceae > Streptomyces > Streptomyces sp. NPDC001709. Next base: position 106,403 of record NZ_JBSFGB010000020.1, read on the forward strand.
CGTACCTCGGGGGCGGCTTCGAGCCGTGCGCGTGTCGCCTCGACCCAGTCGAGGTGCTCGCCGGTGCCGAGCAGGCTGCCGCCGGGTTCCGGCTGGTCGTCGGCGAGGATGACGCGGGCGCCGCTCTGCGCCGCGGCGGCGGCAGCGGCGAGGCCGGCGGGGCCTGCCCCGACCACGAGCAGATCGCAGTGGGCGTGTACGGCGTCGTAGCGGGCCGGGTCGGGTTCGGTGGCGAGGCGGCCCTGGCCCGGGAGGCTGGTCGCGGCCAAGCCGTCGTACAGCTCGACGGTCGTGGCGGGGAGCATCGGCTCGGGGAAGGGTTCTTCGATCTGGACGACCGCGTTGGGTTCCTCGACGCCGGCGGAGAAGATACCCCTCGGGCGGCCGAGCTTGATGCTGGTACCGGCTTGGATGACGCCGTTGGCCAGGAGGGCGGAGGCGAGGGTGTCGCCCCGGTAGCCCTGGTAGGCGATGCCGTCGAAAGTGAAGGCGAGGGGGGTGTCGCGGGCGATGCGGCCGCCGGTGGGGGTGCGGAAGGGATGGTCGCCCCCGCCGCCCCTACCCGTCCCATCCTCCAGGGGCTCTGCCCCTTCGACCCCGCTGGGGGCTGCGCCCCCAGACCCCCGTTCGGCCTGAACGGCCTCGTCCTCAATCGCCGGACGGGCTGGATGTTCCGGACCCGGCTGAGAGGTCACCGGACACGACTGAGAGGTCAGCTCACCCGGCTCAAGCCGCTCGGGGCGCGTCTCCCCCACCCGGTACACCGCCAGGATCTCGTTCGTCGCCGTGTCCCGCACCGCGTTGAACCACTTGCGGCAGCCCGCCGCGTGGCTCCACCGTTCGGCGAACGGGCCCTTGGGGTTGTCGCGGAAGAAGAGGTAGCGCGCCCACTCCTCGTCGGTGAGGGCGGCGGGGTCCTCGGGGTAGGGCACGTGGGCCTGGCCGCCGTAGTGGAACTCGGCCTCGTCCCGGGGCCCGCACCACGGGCAGGGGATCAGCAGCATGGTTCGGCTCCCTAGTGGGCCACCGCGGCCGCGCCGTGCTCGTCGACGAGCGCGCCGGTGGTGAAACGGTCGAGCGAGAAGGGGGCGTTCAGGGCGTGGGGGGTGTCGTGGGCGATGGTGTGGGCGTAGACCCAGCCGACACCCGGGGTGGCCTTGAAACCGCCGGTGCCCCAGCCGCAGTTGAGGTAGAGGTTGTCGACCGGGCTGAGGCCGACGATGGGCGAGGCGTCCGGGCTGACGTCGACGATGCCGCCCCAGGTGCGCAGCACATGGGCCCGGGCGAAGACCGGGAAGAGTTCCAGGGCCGCCGACATCTGTTCCTCGATGATGTGGAACGCGCCGCGCTGGGTGTAGGAGTTGTAGGCGTCGATGCCCGCGCCCATCACCAACTCGCCCTTGTGTGCCTGGCTGACGTACACGTGGACGGCGTTGGACATGACGACCGTCGGGTGCACGGGCTCCAGGAGTTCGGAGACGAGGGCCTGCAACGGGTGGCTCTGGATGGGCAGTTCGATGCCGGCCATGGCGGCGAGGACCGAGGTGTGGCCGGCCGAGCAGAGGGCCACCTTGCCCGCGGCGATCGGGCCGAGCGTGGTCTGTACGCCGACCACCCGGCCGTCGATCACATCCAGTCCGGTGACCTCGCAGTTCTGGATGATGTCGATGCCGGCGGCGTCCGCGGAGCGGGCGAAGCCCCAGGCCACGTAGTCGTGCTTGGCGATGCCGGCGCGTGGCTGGTAGGTGCCGCCGAGGACCGGGTAGCGGACGTCGGGGGAGACGTTGACGATCGGGCAGACCTCGTTGACGCCTTCCGCGTCGAGCCATTCGGCGTCGACGCCGTTGAGCCGGTTGGCCTCGACCCGGCGCACGCTGTCGCGGACGTCCTGCAGGCTGTGGGCGAGGTTCAGCACGCCGCGCTGGGAGAAGAGGATCGGGTAGTCGAGTTCCTCCTCCAGCCCCTCCCACAGCTTCAGCGCGTGCTCGTAGATGCCCGCGCTCTCGTCCCACAGGTAGTTGGAGCGGATGATCGTGGTGTTGCGGGCCATGTTGCCCCCCGCCAGCCAGCCCTTCTCCAGCACCGCGACGTTCGTGATGCCGTGGTTCTTGGCCAGGTAGTGGGCGGTGGCCAGGCCGTGGCCGCCGCCGCCCACGATCACCACGTCGTACGACCGCTTGGGCTCGGGGGTGCGCCAGAGCCAGTCCGGGTGGTCGGGCAGGTCGGCGCCGGGGGTGCGGGGGCTCATCGGGCGTCTCCGTCGTGCGAGAGGTGCGGGTAGAGCGGGTGCCCGGCGGCCAGCGCCTCGGTGCGGGCGCGCAGTGCGGCCACGTCCGGCTCGGGCTGGAGGGCCAGCGCGATCACCTCGGCGACCTCGGCGAAGTCCGCCTCGGTGAAGCCACGGGTGGCCAGGGCGGGGGTGCCGATGCGCAGGCCGGAGGTGACCATGGGCGGACGCGGGTCGAAGGGGACGGCGTTGCGGTTGACGGTGATGCCGATCTCGTGCAGCAGATCCTCGGCGCGCTTGCCGTCGAGTGCGGAGTCGCGCAGGTCGACGAGGACGAGGTGGACGTCCGTGCCGCCCGTCAGCACCTTCACTCCGGCCGCGGCCGCGTCGGGCCGGGTGAGGCGCTCGGCGAGGATGCGGGCGCCGGCCAGGGTGCGGGCCTGGCGTTCGGCGAACTCGGGCGAGGCCGCGACCTTGAAGGAGACCGCCTTCGCGGCGATGACGTGCTCCAGCGGGCCGCCCTGCATGCCCGGGAACACCGCCGAGTTGATCTTCTTGGCGAGGTCGGCGTCGTTGGTGAGGATGACCCCGCCGCGGGGACCGCCGAGGGTCTTGTGCGTGGTGGTGGTGACCACGTGCGCGTGCGGGACGGGGCTCGGGTGCAGTCCGGCGGCGACCAGGCCCGCGAAGTGCGCCATGTCGACCATGAGGAGGGCACCGACCTCGTCGGCGATGCGGCGGAAGGCCGCGAAGTCCAGCTGCCTCGGGTACGCCGACCAGCCCGCGATGATCATCTTGGGGCGGTGCTCCTTGGCGAGCCGCTCCACCTCGTCCATGTCCACGAGGTTGTCCGCCTCGGAGACGTGGTACGGCACCACGTTCAGCATCTTGCCGCTGTAGTTGATGCGCATGCCGTGGGTGAGGTGACCGCCGTGCGCGAGGTCGAGGCCGAGGACGGTGTCGCCGGGCTTGAGCAGGGCGAAGAACACGGCGGTGTTCGCCTGCGCACCCGAGTGCGGCTGGACGTTGGCGTAGCCGGCGCCGAACAGGGACTTGACGCGTTCGATCGCCAACCGCTCGGTGACGTCGACATGTTCGCAGCCGCCGTAGTAGCGGCGGCCCGGATAGCCCTCGGCGTACTTGTTGGTCGCGACCGAGCCCTGCGCCTCCATCACGGCGGTGGGCGCGAAGTTCTCGGAGGCGATCATCTCCAGGGTGGACTGCTGACGGTGCAGCTCGGCGCGGAGGGCTTCGTGGACCTCGGGGTCCAGCTCCGCCAGGGGCGTGTTCAGGGCGTTCATACGGTGGTCACGTTCCTCTCGGCGGCCTCGACGACGTTGGCGAGCAACATCGCCCGGGTCATGGGTCCCACTCCGCCGGGCATCGGCGCGAGCCACCCGGCGGCCTCGGCGGCCTCCGGGTGGACGTCGCCGACGAGCCCGTGCCCGGTGCGGGTGATGCCGACGTCCAGGACGGCCGCGCCGGGGCGCAGCATGTCCTTCGTGATCAGTCCGGGCGAGCCGGCCGCCGCGACGACGATGTCCGCCTCGCGCACATGCCAGGCCAGGCCCTTGGTTGCGGTGTGGCACAGGGTGACGGTGGCGTTCTCGGACCTGCGGGTGAGCAGCAGGCCGATCGGCCGCCCCACGGTCACGCCCCGCCCGATCACGCACACCCGCGCACCCGCGATGGGCACCTCGTACCGGCGGAGCAGTTCGACGATGCCGCGCGGGGTGCAGGGCAGGGGCGCCGCCACGCCGAGGGTGAGCCGGCCCAGGTTGACCGGGTGCAGACCGTCGGCGTCCTTGGCGGGGTCCATCCGCTCCAGTACGGCGCCCGCGTCCAGATGGCGCGGGAGCGGGAGCTGGACGATGTAGCCGGTGCAGGCCGGGTCGGCGTTGAGTTCGTCGATGACGTCCTCGACCTGCCGCTGGGTGGCGTCGGCGGGCAGCTCGCGGCGGAGGGAGGCGATGCCGACCTGCGCACAGTCCCGGTGTTTTCCGGCGACGTAGGCACGGCTGCCGGGGTCGTCGCCGACGAGGACGGTGCCGAGACCGGGCGGACGGCCGGTCAGGGCCGTCAACTTGCCTACACGCTCGGCGAGTTCGTGACGGATGGCGGCGGCCGTGGCCTTGCCGTCGAGGAGTTGTGCGGTCATGTGCGGTACTCCCGTCGAACGCTCAGCCGCGGAGGTGGGACATGGCCGGGTCGAACAACGGCTCCTCGGCGACGACGGCCTCGATCCGTTGGTCGAAGTAGCCGATGTGCACGGTCCTGCCGGGCTCGGCCAGTTCCGCCGGGAGCCAGGCGTAGGCGATCCCCTTGCCGATCGTGTAGCCGTACGCGGCGCTGGTGACGTAACCGACGGCCCGGTCGCCGTCGTACACCGGCTCCTTGCCCATGACGACCGCCCGCGGGTCGTCGATGGTGAGGCAGCTCAGCCTGCGCCGCACGTCGGTCTTGCGCCGCTCCAGCGCCGCCTTGCCGATGAAGTCGCCCTTGTCGAGCTTGACGGCGAAGCCGACGCCGGCCTCGTAGGGGTCGTGCTCGTAGGTCATGTCGGTGCCGAAGGAGCGGTAGCCCTTCTCCAGACGCAGGCTGTTGAAGGCGCCCCGGCCGGCGATGACGCCGCCCAGCGGCCGGGCCGCGGCCCACAGGGTGTCCCACAGTTTCAGGCCCTGGTCAGCGGTGGTGTACAGCTCCCAGCCCAGCTCGCCGACGTACGACAGCCGCATCGCCGTGACCGGCACCGAGCCGATGTAGGCGTGCTTGGCGCGGAAGTACTTGAGGCCCTCGTTGGAGAAGTCCTCGTCGGTGAGCGGCTGCAGCACCTCGCGGGCGAGCGGACCCCACAGGCCGATGCAGCAGGTGCCGGCGGTGATGTCGCGGACCTGGACCGTGCCGTCGGCGGGCCGGTGGCGGGTGAACCAGTCGAGGTCCAGGTTGCCGTTGGCGCCGACCTGGAAGCGGTCGCGGGCGAGGCGGGCGACGGTGATGTCACTGCGGATGCCGCCGTCGTGGTCCAGGAGCAGCGTGTACGTCACCGAGCCGACGGACTTGGCGACCTTGCCGGTGACCAGGCCCTCCAGGAAGTCGGCGGCACCGGGTCCGCTGACCTCGAGGCGCTTGAGGGCCGTCATGTCGTACAGGGCGACCTTCTCGCGGGTGACCTGGGCCTCCGCGCCGACGATGGGCGACCAGTAGCGCGCGGCCCAGTCGTTGGGGGTGGGGATGTCGCGGCCCTCGACCAGTCCCGCGTTGGCCTCGTACCACTGGGGGCGTTCCCAGCCGTTCGCCTCCAGGAAGAACGCGCCGTGTTCCTGCTGGCGGGTGTGGAACGGGCTGGTGCGGATCGGGCGCGGCTTCCCGGAGGGCTGGAGGGGGTGGAGGATGTCGTAGACCTCGACGAAGTTCTGGCAGTCGCGTGCCAGGACGTACTCCGGGGAGAGCTGGTGCGGCTCGAAGCGGTTGACGTCGCACTCGTGCAGGTCGAACGAGGAGCAGTGGCCGTCGACCAGCCATTCGGCGACGGCCCGGCCGACGCCCGCGGAGTGGGTGACCCAGACGGCCTCGGCGACCCAGAAGCCCTTGACGTCCGGGGACTCGCCGAGCAGCGGGTAGCCGTCGGTGGTGAAGGAGAACAGGCCGTTGATGCCCTCCTCGACCTTGGCCTCGCGGGTCGCGGGAAGCAGGGACTGCGTCTCGGTCCAGGCGGGCTCGAAGTCCTCCTCGGTGAACTTCAGGACCGAGGGCATCTCCTCGGCCTCGTCCACGGAGAGGATGTCGTCGGCGGAGACCGGCATGGGGCGGTGGCCGTAGTAGCCGATGCCGAGGCCGTCGAAGCGGTCGCGGTAGTACAGGTCGGCGTCCTGGTGGCGCAGGATCGGGCGGACCGCTTCCTCGGTCTGGCCGGCGAGGGCGGGGACCGGGCCGGTCCAGGCGAGCTGGTGGGCGAGCGGGGTGAGTGGCAGGTTCATGCCCACCATGCGGGCGATCCTCGGTCCCCAGATGCCGGCGCAGCACACGACGATGTCGGCGGGGATCTCGCCCTGGTCGGTCACCACGCCCGTGACGCGGCCGACGCTCTGCCGTACGTCGAGGACTTCGTGGCGGGCGAGGAAGCGCACGCCGCGCTCGGTGGCCCGGCGGATCTGCGCCTCGACGGCCAGGACCGCCTTGGCGAGGCCGTCGGTGGGGACCAGGAGACCGCCGAGGATCTTGTCGCGGTCGACCAGCGGGTGCTTCTCCACGCACTCGTCCGGGGTCAGCAGGCGCGCCTCGATGCCCCAGGCGGTGATCCAGCCGTGGCGGCGGTGGAGTTCGGCGAGGCGCTCGGGGCTGGTCGCCACCTCGAGGCCGCCGACCTGGAGGAAGCAGGGCTTGCCGTCGACGTCGAGGGAGCAGAACTTCTCGACCGTGTACCGGGCCAGCTCCGTCATGGTCTTCGAGGGGTTCGTCTGGAAGACCAGGCCCGGGGCGTGCGAGCTGGAGCCCCCGGTGGCCGGCAGGGGGCCCTGGTCGACCACGGTCACCTCGGTCCAGCCGCGTGCGGAGATCTCGTCCGCGAGGGCCGCTCCCACGACGCCCGCTCCGATGATGACCACTCGGGGTCCCGCCATCGCCCAACCTCCGAACTTGAGACCGGTTCAGTTGCTTGTTGCGCAACTTGACTCAGGTTGCGCAACTCAATGTGCCCGTCGGCATGGAGGGTGTCAAGGGGTCGGTGACGTCGGAAAACGGCCCGGAACACGGCAATGCCCGGCGGGCGGTGCGCACAGCTGCACACCGCCCGCCGGGCGTCACGACCGGCCTGTTCCCGACCCGTCCTATTTCAGCCAGGCGTCGACCTTGTCGCGGTGCGCGTCGACCCACTTCTTGGCCGCCGCGTCGTCCGACATCTTGTCCACGGCGATGTACTTGGCCACGGTGTTCTGGTCGTCGTTCGTCCAGTTGAACTTCTTCACCAGGTTGTAGGCGGGACCACCGGACTTGGCGAACCGGGCACTGACGATCTTGTCCAGGTCGTAGACGGGGTAGTCGCAGGCGACCTTCGCCGCGTCGGCGTCGCAGCCCGTCGTGTACTTGGGCAGGTTGACCTTCACCAGCGGTACTTCCGACATGAACCACTGCGGTTCGTAGAAGTAGCCGATCATCCATTGCTTGTTCTTCTCGGCGGTGCGGTAGGCCTGGATGAGCGCCGTCTCGCTGCCCGCGTACACCACCTTGAAGTTCAGCTTCAGGTTCTTGACCAGGGCGGCGTCGTTGGTGACGTACGACGGGTCGCCGTCGAGCAGCTGGCCCTTGCCGCCCGACTCGGACGTCTTGAATTTATCGGCGTACTTGTTGAGGTTCTTGAAGTCGGTGATGTCCGGGTGCGCCTTGGCCAGCCACGGCGGCACAAACCAGCCGATGACGCCCTTGTTGCCGGTCGAGCCCGCCTCCACGGCGGTCTTCTGCCCGGTGATGTACTTCTTCTTCAGATCGTCGTGGCCCCAGTTCTCCAGGACGGCGTCGACCTCGCCGGTCCCGAAGCCCTGCCAGGCGATCTCCTCCTTCAGGTCCTTCTTCTGGACCGTACAGCCGAGGTCGTGCTGCGCCACGTACGCGACGACCGCCGCGTCCGCCTCGTAGCCGACCCACGGGTTGACGGCCAGATTGAAGGTGCCGCACTTGCCGCCCGAGGACTTCGAGCCTCCGGAGGTGCTGTCGCCGACCTTCGCCCCTCCGCACGCCGTGAGGGTGAGGCCGAGGACGGCCAGGCCGGCAGCGCCGGCTCGCCAGTGTCTTGCCATGGTGTCGTGCTCCTTATGCCTGGTGCGTCTTATGCCCGGGTGCGTCGCGCCGCAGCCTGCGTGATCCGGTCGAACATGACTCCGAGCAGTACGATGGCGAGCCCCGCCGCCAGCCCCTTTCCGTACAGCTGTCCCTGCGAGAATCCGGCCACGACGTCGTAGCCGAGGGCGCCTGCCCCTACCAGGCCGCCCACCACAACCATCGACAGCACATAGATCAGACCCTGGTTGGTCGCGAGGGTCAGGGCACTGCGTGCCATCGGCAGTTGGACCTTGGTGATGATCTGCCAGGTGTTGCACCCGGACGAGGTGGCCGCCTCCACCGTGGACTCGGACACGTTCCGCACCCCGTCCGCGATGATCTTGATGGCGACGGGCGCCGCGTAGACGACGGCGGCGACGATCGCGGTGAACCGGGTGGCGCCGAAGAGGGCCAGGAACGGCACCAGATAGACGAACGGCGGCATGACCTGTGCGGCGTCCAGGGTGGGCCGCACCAGCCGGTCCACGAGCCGGCTGCGCCCCATCCAGACGCCGAAGACGACACCCAGCAGCATCACCAGAACCGTGGCCACGGCGGTCGAGGCGAGGGTCGTCATGCCGTCCGACCACACGCCCGTGCCGACCAGCAGCCCGACACACACGGCGGCGATCGCCCCGGCGCGCCAACCGCCGAGCACCACGCCGAGCCCGGCCAGGACGGCGCCGACCAGCCACCACGGGGAGTCGGTGAGCAGCGTCTGGAACGGGTTGAGCAGACCGGTGGTGATGACGTCCCGCAGGCCGTTGGTCAGGCCGGAGAGGTGGTCCTGCAGCCAGGTGGTCGTCGTGTCGGCGGCCCTGGCGATGTGACTGCCGGTGCTGCCGCTGCCGGGGAACTCGGCCGCCCAGACGTAGGTGTGGGAGAGGTAGACGAGGACGGCGGCGCCGATCCCGCCCGCCGCCAGCAGCGGGCGGCGCCACTTCGTCAGGCGGCCACCGCTGCGCCGGGCCGCGTCGGCGCGTCCGGCCGCCGCCGTGGTGACCCGGTCGAGCACGATGGCCATGACGACGATGGCGAGGCCGGCGTTGAAGGCCGTACCGACGTCGAGGGACTGCAGGGCCTGGACGACGGTCTTGCCGAGGCCGGGCGCGTCGATCAGGGCGGCGATCGTCACCATGGCCAGGGCGGCCATGATGGTCTGGTTGACGCCCATGACCACCGTCCGCTTCGACATCGGCAGCAGTACCTTCAGCAACTGCTGCGTCCGCGTGGTGCCGAGCGAGCCGGCCGCCTCGACGGTGGTCTCGGGCACGGAGCGGATGGCGTGCGCGGTGATGCGGATCGCGGGCGGTGCCGCGTAGATCACCGTGGTGATCACGGCGGAGGCCCCGCCGATGAGGAAGATCAGGGTCAGCGGGGCGAGGTAGACGAAGGTCGGCATCGTCTGCATGAAGTCCAGGAAGGGCGTCATGATCCGGTTGAACCGGTCGGAGAGACCGGCCCACACACCGAGCGGGATGCCGATGAGCAGCGCCACGAGGACCGCCGACAGGGTCAGCGCCAGCGTGTCCATGCTCTCCTGCCACAGGCCCTGGAGCCCGAAGAAGGTGAAACCGGCCACGGCCAGCAGGGCGACCCGCCAGTTGCCCACGGCCCAGGAGACGTAGCCGGTGAGTCCGACGACGCCGAGCCAGCCGATCTGCGGGACCGGGCGGGAGCCGGTGGGCTGGGAGATCAGGGACTGGACGAAGGTCACCAGGTTGTCGATGGCCAGCCGGATCTCGTTGAAGAAGTACAGGAAGAGCGGGTTGGAGTTGCGGTTGGCGCCGATGGTGTCGTTGACGTCGTTCAGCCAGCGGTGCAGGCCGGTGAGGTCGGCGGCGGCGAGGGTCAGCGTCTGCCGCCCGCGCAGCACGGCGAAGAGCACCAGCCAGGCGATCAGGATGGCCGCCACCACCAGGGGGCGGCTGACCTTCTTACGTATCGTCGCGACCGGCGCGGTCGCGTCGGCGACGACGGCCATCACGCACCGCCTTCCTGTCCGGCGACGACCGCGAGGATCTCCTCGTCGCCGACGATGCCGAGCAGCTTGCCGTCCTCGACGACCTTGACCGGCTTCTCGGCGGCCAGTACCGCCCGGGTGGCCTCGCGCACCACGACGTCCGGTCCCAACTCGGGCCCGTCGAGGGCGTCTTCTGGCTCCACCGGACGCATGATCCAGCGCAGGGTGAGGACATCGCCGCGCGGCACGTCCTTCACGAAGTCGCGTACGTAGTCGTCGGCCGGGGCGCCGACCAGTTCGTCGCCGGTGCCGCACTGGACCATCTTGCCGTCGCGCATGATCAGGATGCGGTCGCCCAGCTTCAGGGCCTCGGACAGGTCGTGGGTGATGAACACCATCGTCTTGCCGACCTCGTGGTGCAGGCGGATGACCTCGCTCTGCATGTCGCGGCGGATCAGCGGGTCGAGGGCGGAGAACGGCTCGTCGAAGAAGAGGACGTCGGGGTCGCCGGCGAGGGCGCGGGCGAGGCCGACGCGCTGCTGCATACCGCCGGAGAGCTGGTCGGGGTAGGAGTTCTCGTATCCGGCCAGGCCCACCAGTTCGACGGTCTCCAGCGCGCGCTTGATGCGCTGGGCCTTGCCCATGCCCCGTATCTCCAGGCCGAACGCCACGTTGTCGACGACCCTGCGGTGCGGCAGCAGACCGAAGTGCTGGAAGACCATGGAGAACTTGCTGCGCCTGAGCTCGCGCAGCCGCCTGGCGTCGGCGCCGCGGATGTCCTCGCCCTCGAAGACGACCTCACCGGCGGTGGGTTCGATCAGCCGGGTCAGACATCGCACCAGGGTGGACTTGCCGGAGCCGGACAGGCCCATGACGACGAAGACCTCGCCGGGTGACACCTCGAAGTTGACGTCACGGACGGCGGCGGTGCATCCGGTGCGGTCCATCAGCTCGCGGCGGGTGAGTCCGCACAGCTCCTCGGAGCCCGGCACCTCCTCGGCCTTCGGCCCGAACACCTTCCACAGCCGGCGCACGGAGATGACCGGGGTGCGATCCTTGGGGTCCTGGGACGTGTCGCGCGGCTGCGACACCTCGGTCTGTGCTGGGGTCATGTTCGACCTCTTTCGGCGTTCAGCCGCGGAACCAGTGCTGCGGCCGGGGTTGGATGTTCTGCCAGACGTGCTTGGGCTCTCGGTATTCGTCTAGGCCGGTCGGTCCCAGCTCACGGCCGACGCCCGAGTGCCCGAAACCGCCCCATTCCGCTTGCGGCACATAGGGGTGGTAGTCGTTGATCCACACGGTGCCGTGGCGCAGCCTGCGGGCCACCCGCTGGGCCTTGCCCGCGTCCTCGGTCCAGACGGCTCCGGCGAGGCCGTACTCGGTGTCGTTGGCGATGCGGACGGCGTCGTCCTCGTCGTGGAAGCGCTCGACGGTGAGCACGGGTCCGAAGGACTCCTCGTGCACCACGCGCATGTCCTGCCGGCACTCGTCGAGGACGGTGGGCGGGTAGTAGAAGCCGCCTGCGAGCGCGGGGTCGTCGGGGCGTTCGCCGCCACAGCGCAGTACGGCGCCCTCGGCGAGCCCCGTGGCGACGTACGCCTCGACCTTCTCGCGGTGCTGTGCGGAGATCAGCGCACCGGTCTCGGCCTCGGGGTCGAAAGGCCCGCCCAGGCGGATCCGCCGGGCGCGGCGTACGACCTCGTCGACGAAGGCGTCGTGGATCGAGTCCTCGACGACGAGGCGGGCGCCGGCCGAGCAGACCTGCCCGGAGTGCAGGAAGACGGCGGTGAGCGCGAAGTCGACGGCCGTCTCGAAGTCGGCGTCGGCGAAGACCACGTTCGGGTTCTTGCCGCCGAGTTCCAGCGCGACCTTCTTCACCGTCGCCGCGGCGGTGGCCATGATGCGCCGCCCGGTCTCCAGTCCTCCGGTGAAGGACACCATGTCGACGGCCGGGTGCTCGGCGAGCGGCGCGCCCGCCTCGGCTCCGGCGCCCAGCACCAGATTGGCGGCGCCGGCCGGAAGCCCTGCCTCTTCGAGCGCCTTCATCAGCAGGATCGAGGTGGAGGGAGTGAGTTCGCTGGGCTTGAGGACGACGGTGTTGCCCGCGAGGAGGGCGGGGGCGACCTTCCAACTGGCCTGCAGCAGCGGGTAGTTCCAGGGGGTGATCAGTCCGCACACCCCGACCGGCTCGTAGGTGACCCGGCTCAGCGCGTCGTCGCGGCCCGTGTCGACCACCCGCCCCGCGCTGGTGCCGGCGATGCCGCCGTAGTAGCGGAAGCAGGAGACGACGTCGGCGACGTCGTACTCGCTCTCGACCAGGCGCTTGCCGGTGTCGAGCGACTCGGCGCGGGCAATGTCCTTGGCGTCGCGCTCGAGGATGTCGGCGGTGCGCAGCAGCAGTGCGCCGCGCTCACGCTCGGGGGTACGGGGCCAGGGGCCCTCGTCGAAAGCGCGGCGCGCGGCGGCGATCGCCGCCTCGGTGTCGGGGCGGGTCGCCTCCGAGACCGTGGCGACCGGCGTGCCGTCCGCCGGACAGCGGATCTCCCGGTGACCGCCGGCCACCGGTGCGCGCCATTCCCCGTCCACGTACAGATCTGTCACGGCCGCGCCCTTCGAATGAATTCGTTGCGCATTGTGCATTCAATTGCTTGTGGTGGAACACCCTGGCTGACTGGGCCGACGCCCGTCAAGGGGTCGGCGGATCCCGATTTCAGGCGCCCAGCCGGTCCAGAAGGGCACGGCGCCAACGCTCCGTCTCGGCGATCTGGTTGAAGGTGAACAGGTGCAGCCCGGCCACCGCCGCCTCGGGCCCGGCGAACGCCTCGGCGCCGCGGGTGAGCAGTCGCCCGGGGTCGTATCCACCAGGGGTCGCGAAGCGCAGGAACCAGGAGGGGTGCCGGGTGAGAAAGCGCGTCGACTCCCCCACTCCGATCTTCGTCGCCATGGACAGCAGCTTCGCCCGCTGGACGGGCCCGGCGACGCCCACGTACACGGGCAGGGTGACGTCCCGGCGCCGGATCCGGGCGATCCAGTCGCCGAGGACGCGCGGGTCGAAACACAGATTGCTGACGATGTACGTGGCGTGCGTCCGCTTGTCCCACATCGACTGGATGGTGATGTCGTCGTGGATGAGCGGATGGCTCTCCGGGTAGCCGGTGATGCCCAGGTCGGCGAAGGGGCTGCCCAGGTCGCTCAGCCCGCGCAGCACCGGCAGTGCTCCGCGGTACGGCCCGGCCGGCGGATCGGCGTCACCCGCCGGCACGAAGACGTCCTCGACGTGCGCCGCGCGCAGCCGTTCGGCGACGTCCTTCAGGTGCGTGTCGTCCCGCAGCAGCCGTGCGGGCACGTGCGGGACGACGCGGTAACCGTGTGCCGCGAGCCGTTCGGTGAGGCCGAGCGTCGGCTCCAGGCCCTTGACCGGCGACGCCGTGACCGTGACCACGACCTCGCGGGGCACATGGGCGAGGACCTTCTCCTCGGTCGCCTTCGCCGGCAGCACCTCGTAGCGGACGCGGGTGAGCAGCGCCCGCAGGGCGTCGGCGCCCATGGCTCACCCGGCCTGCTTCTGGGCGTCCCGGTGCCGGTAGTAGGCGGCCTTGGAGGGCGCCGCCGGCTCCTTGCCGAGGATGAGGTCGGCCGCCTTCTCGGCGATCATCATCACCGGTGCGTAGATGTTGCCGTTGGTGACGTACGGCATCACCGAGGCGTCCACCACGCGCAGCCCTTCCAGCCCGTGCACCCGCATGGTGAGCGGGTCGACGACGGACATCTCGTCGGTGCCCATCTTGCAGGTGCACGAGGGATGCAGGGCGGTCTCGCCCTCCTTGGCGACCCAGGCGAGGATCTCCTCGTCGCTCTCGACGGAGGGTCCGGGCGATATCTCGCCGGCGTTGTAGGGGGCGAGGGCGGGCTGGTTGAGGATCCTGCGGGCGACGCGGATCGCCTCGACCCACTCCCGGCGGTCCTGCTCGGTGGAGAGGTAGTTGAAGCGCAGCGCGGGCTTGACCCGCGGGTCCCTGCTCCTGATCTTCACCGATCCGATGGCGTCCGAGTACATGGGCCCGACGTGCACCTGGTACCCGTGGCCGCCGGACGGCGAGGAGCCGTCGTAGCGGACGGCGACCGGCAGGAAGTGGAACATCAGGTTGGGGTAGTCCACGTCCTCGTTGCTGCGGGCGAAGCCGCCCGCCTCGAAGTGGTTGGTGGCCGCGGGACCCTTGCGGAACAGCCACTGCAGTCCGATGAAGGGGGCGCGCCACTTCGCCATGTACGGCTGCATGGAGACGGGCTGCTTGCAGCCGTACTGGACGTAGACCTCCAGGTGGTCCTGCATGTTCTCGCCGACACCCGGCAGGTCGTGGACGACGTCGACACCCAGGGCGCGCAGCTCTTCGGCGTTGCCGACGCCGGAGAGCTGCAGCAGCTGCGGGGAGTTGATCGCGCCGCCGCACAGGATGACCTCGCCGGCGCGGACCTGCTGGGGAGCGCCCCTGCCACGCCGGTACTCGACGCCTACGGCCCGCTTGCCCTCGAACAGCACCCGGGTGACGAGCGCACGCGTCTTCACCGTGAGGTTCGGCCGCTTCATCGCCGGCTTGAGGTACGCCTTCGAGGCCGAGAGCCGGCGCCCGCGGTGGACGTTGCGGTCGAACTTGGCGAATCCCTCCTGCCGGTAGCCGTTGACATCGTCCGTCGGCGCGTAGCCCGCCTCCTGGGTGGCCTGGAGGAAGGCGGTGAAGAGCGGGTTGGTCGCGGGACCGCGTTCGAGGACGAGGGGGCCGTCATGGCCGCGGAACTCGTCGTCGGGGTCGGCCGCGAGACAGTTCTCCATCCGGCGGAAGTACGGCAGACAGTGGGCGTAGTCCCAGGTCTCCATGCCGGGCTCGGCCGCCCAGCGCTCGTAGTCCAGGGGGTTGCCGCGCTGGAAGATCATGCCGTTGATGCTGCTGGAACCGCCGAGCACCTTGCCCCGGGCGTGGTAGATGCGCCGGCCGCCCATGTGCGGCTCGGGCTCGGACTCGTACTTCCAGTCGTAGAAGCGGCTGCCTATGGGATAGGTCAGCGCCGCGGGCATGTGGATGAAGACGTCCCAGGGGTAGTCGGAGCGGCCCGCCTCCAGGACGAGCACCCGGTTGCCGGGATCGGCGGAGAGCCGGTTCGCCAGTGCGCTGCCGGCGGATCCACCGCCGACGATGACGAAGTCGTACTGCAAGGGAGCCATGGTGCCTCGTCTCGCTCGCGCCGTTGATGTGCGGGCATGCTAATACGGGTATCGCTATGCGCACTAGGTTGCGGACGGCGCAACTTGTAAGATCTTTGTTCACACCGCGTTACTTGCCCGTGTGTTGTTTACCGTGCGTATAGTTCCGCTATGAGCAACTACAGTCCGGATAGCGAAACGAACGGTTCACCACCCGGCGGGGTGCAGTCCGTGGACCGCGCCATCAGCGTCCTCGAGATCCTGGCCCAGCGTGGCGAGGCAGGCGTGAGCGAGGTGGCCGCCGAGATCGATGTGCACAAGTCGACCGCGTTCCGTCTGCTCGGCGCCCTGGAGGCGCGCGGGCTGGTGGAGCAGTCGGGCGAGCGCGGAAAGTACCGGCTCGGCTTCGGCATCGTACGACTGGCGGGCGCTGTCACGGGGCGTATCGACATCACCCAGCAGGGTCGTCCGGTGTGTGAGCGCCTGGCCGAGGAGATCGGCGAGACGGTCAACATCGCCGTGATGCAGGAGCACTACGCGATCAACCTCTACCAGGTGCGCGGCACGGCCGCCGTCACCGCGCACAACTGGGTCGGCCAGCTGACCCCGGTGCACGCCACCTCCAGCGGCAAGATCATGCTGGCTCACCTGGCCGCCAAGGAACGCGCCGCGCTGCTCACGGAGGCCGGCCTGAAGAAGCTGACCCCCCACACGATCTCCTCGAAGGCGAAGCTCGAGAAGAACCTCGCCGAGGCCCGGGAGCGCGGTTACGCCTGGACGCTGGAGGAGTTGGAGATCGGGCTGCACGCCATGGCCGCCCCGATCCGTGACCGGGAAGGCCGGGTCATCGCGTCGATCAGCGCATCGGGACCCTCGTACCGGTTCACCGAGGAGCGCATGCACGAGCTGGCTCCGGTGCTCGTCAAGGGCGCCGAGGAGATCAGCCATCGCATGGGATACCTCGGCTGAGCACACGGAGCACGACCGCCGCATGGCCCGCGTACGCCCCCCGCGCGGGCCACGGTCGCCCCTCCGGTACGGCACACCGCCTCCGCGTCACTCCGGCTGCCGCGTGCCGAGACGCTCGTTCACCCAGTCGTGGAAGGCGCCGATGTGGTGCTCACTGGGCACGAGCACGCCACCCTTGGCGTACAGCCGCGAGCCCATCCCCGGCTGGGTGCGTTCGCAGGCGTCGAAGTCCTGGCGGTTGACCCGGTCGAAGAGCTCCACTGACCGGCTGACGTCCTTGCCGCTCTCCACGACGTGCGGGAGGTAGAGCCAGTCGCACTCGACGACCGTGCGGTCGACGGCCACCGGGTACATCCGGTGGAAGATCACGTGGTCCGGCACGAGATTGATGAACACCTGCGGCTTGACGGTGATCGCGTAGTACCGCCGGTCCTGGTCCTCGGAGACTCCGGGGATGCGGTCCAGGCCCTCGGAGCCGTCGACCGTGAAGCCCTGGACGTCCGCGCCGAACTCTGCGCCGTGGCCGACGTAGTACTGGGCGGCGTAGCCGTCGGCGAACTCCGGGAGGACTTCGGTGAGTTCGGGGTGGATCGTGGCGCAGTGGTAGCACTCCATGAAGTTCTCGATGATGAGCTTCCAGTTCGCCTTGACGTCGTAGACGATCCGCTTGCCCACCGAGAGGTTCGCGATGTCGTAGCGGTCGATCGACGCGGTGTCGCCGAGCCGTTCGATCACCGCCCCGATCACGTCCTCCTCGAAGGAGGGCGGGTTCTCCGCCAGGCACACCCAGACATAGCCGAGCCACTCGCGGACGGCCACGCTCACCAGGCCGTACTCGGTGCGGCCGATGTCCGGCATCTTGGTCAGGTTGGGCGCCGCGACGAGCTTGCCGTTCAGGTCGTAGGTCCAGGCGTGGTACGGGCACTGGAAGGCCCGCTTCACCTCGCCCGTCTCGTCGGTGCAGAGCTTGGCTCCGCGGTGCCGGCACACATTGAAGTAGGCACGGACGGCGTTGTCACGCCCCCGGGTGACGAGGATGCTCTCGCGCCCCACGTCCACCGTGCGGAAGGCGCCGGGCTTCGGCAGGTCCGCGGCGCGGGCGACGCAGAACCACATCGTCTCGAAGATGCGCTCCTGCTCCTGGGCGAAGGTTCCGGGGTCCGTGTAGGCGGAGCCGGGAAGGGTGGCGATCAGGCTGTCCGGCAGGCTTGTCGAGGTCAACGCGGCACTCCTCGGGAAACGTCGTGGAAAGTTCAGTCACGTGCCGGGAAGAGCGACTTCATACAACGTTGTACATGAAGCAACAAGGCGTGTCATGTGCAACGCAGCATGAGAGGTCGCCGGCGCGCTGTCAAGATGCCGTGGCGGTGGCGGTGAACTGCTTGCGCCAGCGGGTGAACAGCCGCGGCTGGTTCATGCCGAGCACGGCGACCGGCCGGCCCGCCGTGCGGTACACGGCCAGAAAGCTGCGGTCGTCGGTCGAGCCATCCTCGACCGTCACGCTGTCGGCCCCTGCGGCATGGCCGACGAACTGGATCTTCACGCCATACTGATCGGACCAGAAGTACGGCGGCCTGGGAACGCCCGGCTCGGTCGCACCGTAGGCGAGCAGCACGGCGACGGCGGCGTCCGGCCGTTCCAGTGCGCCGCTCCAGTGCTCGACCCTGCGGTGGGCCCCGGTGTGCGGGTCGTACCAGTTGGCGCAGTCGCCCACGGCGACCACCCCGGCCACGCTCGTGCGGCCGTCGACGCCGCACTTCACGCCGTTGTCGAGCGCGACGCCGGAACCCTCCAGCCACTCGACACAGGGACGCGCACCCACACCGACGACGACGGTGTCGGCGGGGATGCTGCGGCCGTCCTCCAGCAGCACGGCATCGACTCGGTGCTCCCCGCTCAGCCCCTTGACCCCCACGCCGCACAGCAGCCGCACGCCGTGGTCGGCGTGGAGGGCGGAGACGACCCTGCCCATGGCCTCGCCGAGCGGTCCGGCCAGCGGCGTCGGCGCCGCCTCGACCACGGTCACGTCGAGACCGAGGGCGTACGCCGTGGAGGCGACCTCGGCGCCGATGAACCCACCGCCGATCACCACCAGCCGTCCGCCCCGGGCCAGGTCGTCCCGCAGGGCGCGGGCGTCGTCGAGCGTGCGCAGCACATGGACGCCGGCGAGACCTTCGGTGCCGGGGAGGGTGCGGGCGGCCGCGCCGGTCGCGATGACCACGCCGTCGGCGCGAATCTCGCGGCCGTCGGCGAGCCGGACCGCCCGCTCGCCGCGGTCGAGTCCGGCGGCGCGGGCGCCGAGCACCCACTCCGCCCCGAGCTCCTCGTCGTCCCTCTCCAGCGCCAGTTCCGCTTCGCCGAGGGCACCGGCCAGGAACTCCTTGGACAACGGCGGCCTGTCGTACGGGCGGTGGGGCTCGTCTCCGACGAGGACCAGCCGGCCGTCGTACCCCCGCTTCCGCAGCGAGCGCGCGGCCGACAGACCGGCCAGCGAGGCGCCGACCACGGCAACGGTCCTCACGCGGGACCGCCGGCCAGGCGGGCGGCGACGCACGGCGGGAGGTTGGGGGCCTCGGTGGAGAGCCGTACGTGGACCATGCCGTCCTCGACGACGACCTCGTGGGTACGGACCGGGAGCTTGGCCGGCGGTGCGTCCACGGCTCCGGTCCTGAGGTCGAACTTGGAGGCATGCAGGGGGCATTCCACCTCGCAGCCCTCCAGCCAGCCGTCGGCGAGCGACGCGTCCTGGTGGGTGCAGGTGTCGTCGATGGCGAAGAGCTCGCCGTCGTCGGTGTGGAACACCGACACGGGCGGGTCGATGTCGAGCCGGTGGGCCTCGCCTCGCGGCAGATCCGCGAGTCGGCACGCGGGAATCATCATGACACCTCGGTGCGTATAGCGAAACGGATTGCGATTAGCGCAACGTCAGTCTGCTGGCCGCCCGGAAGGCTTGTCAAGGCATCCACAGGCCCGTTCGCACGGTCTTCGACGACCGGTTTCCGGGCATGCCGGAGCGACCCCGAAAACGCAGGTCAGCAGGCGGATCAGGGGGTGTGGCCGGATGCGGCGAGCGGCCCCGCCCCGGTGCCGTCCGCTGCGGTACGTCACCGGGGCAGGGCCGCTTGTCGCCGGGCGGCTAGTGGCCGCGCTCGATCCACTCCTGAAGGTGGGGCGCCTCGGCACCGATGGTGGTGGTGTCGCCGTGGCCGGTGTGCACGACGGTGTCGTCCGGCAGGGCGAGGAGGCGTTCACTGATCGATCGGATGATGGTCGGGAAGTCGCTGTACGACCGCCCGGTGGCCCCCGGCCCGCCGGCGAACAGCGTGTCGCCGCTGAACAGCGCGGAGAGCTGCGGGGCGTACAGACAGACCGCGCCCGGGGCATGTCCCGGGGTGTGCAGCACGGTCAGGTCCGCCCCGGCGACGGTGAGCCGCTGCCCGTCGGTCAGCTCGCCGTCGGGTGCCCGGTCGGGATGGGTCTGTTTCCACAGCGGCAGGTCGTCGGCGTGCAGCAGGATCGGGGCGCCGGTCCGGGCGGCGAGGTCGGGTGCGGCGTCGATGTGGTCGTTGTGGGCATGGGTGCACACGATCGCCCGCAGGCTGCGTCCGCCGAGGGCCCGGGCGATGGCATCGGCGTCATGAGCGGCGTCGATCACGACAGCCTCGGTGTCGTCACCCACGATCCATACGTTGTTGTCGACGTCCCAGGTGCCGCCGTCCAGCGAGAACGTCCCCGACGTGACGAGACGTTCGATACGGGCGCCCGCCATCAGAGGAGCACCACCGAACGCAGTACGTCCCCGCCGTGCATCCGCTCGAAGGCCTTCTCCACCTCGTCCAGCGCGATGGTCTCGGTGACGAAGGCGTCCAGGTCGAGGCGGCCCTGCAGGTAGAGGTCGATGAGCATCGGGAAGTCACGGGAGGGCAGGCAGTCTCCGTACCAGGACGACTTGAGGGCGCCGCCGCGGCCGAAGACGTCCAGCAGGGGCAGTTCGAGCTTCATCTCGGGCGTGGGGACGCCGACGAGGACGACGGTGCCGGCGAGGTCGCGGGCGTAGAAGGCCTGCTTGTACGTCTCCGGGCGGCCGACCGCCTCGATCACGACATCGGCGCCGAAGCCGCCGGTCAGCTCGCGCACCGCCTCGACCGCGTCGGCCTGGCTGGAGTTGACCGTGTGGGTGGCGCCCAGCTTCTTCGCGGTGTCCAGCTTGCGGTCGTCGATGTCCACGGCGATGATCTTCGCCGCGCCCGCCAGGTTCGATCCGACGACCGCCGCGGCCCCGACGCCGCCGCACCCGATCACGGCGACGGTGTCCCCGCGCCCGACGTTCCCCGTGTTGATGGCGGCGCCGATGCCCGCCATCACACCGCAGCCGAGCAGCCCGGCGGCAGCGGGCGAGGCGGCGCGGTCGACCTTGGTGCACTGGCCCGCCGCGACGAGCGTCTTCTCGGCGAAGGCGCCGATGCCCAGGGCCGGCGAGAGCTCCGTCCCGTCGGTCAGGGTCATCTTCTGCTTCGCGTTGTGCGTGTTGAAGCAGTACCAGGGCCGGCCGCGCAGACAGGCCCGGCACTGACCGCACACGGCACGCCAGTTCAGGATCACGAAGTCGCCGGGAGCCACGTCGGTGACCCCCGCGCCGACCGCCTCGACCACACCCGCGGCCTCGTGTCCCAGCAGGAACGGGAAGTCGTCGCTGATGCCGCCCTCGCGATAGTGCAGATCGGTGTGGCAGACCCCGCAGGCTTCGATCTTGACCAGCGCCTCGCCCGGACCGGGGTCGGGTACGATGATCGTTTCCAGGCTGACAGGGGCGCCCTTGCTCCGCGCGACGACACCACGGACCTGCTGAGTCATGGCCACTCCTCGGCTCACAGCGGATCGAGACGTTGCCTATTACGGCACACCTCTCACGTTTCGCAACACAGCATCGCGGAGGCGGAAGCAGCGGTCAAGGATCCGTCAGCGGTCGAGGATCCGTCAGAACAACGAAGGGCAGCGCCGGCCGGTGCCGCGTGGCATCCGGCTCGGGCGCTGCCCCTCTGCGCGTGATCAGGCCGCGTACACGCGCTGGACGAACTCCGCGAGCTGGTCGTCGGTGAGGTGCCGGGCGATGTCGGTCTCGCTGATCATCCCGACCATGCGCTTGTTCTCGACCACCGGGAGACGCTTGATCTGGTGGCTCTCCATCTCCCGCAGCGCGTCCGAGATGTCGGCACCGGCATCGATCCAGCGCGGCGTGCCCTCGCACAGGTCTCCGCACGTCATCCGCGCGGGGTCGTGACCGTAGGCGACGCACTTCACCACGATGTCGCGGTCGGTGATGATGCCGCACATCCGGTCGGCGTTGTCGGGGTCGCTGACCGGAAGCGCGCCGAGCTCGTGGTCCCGCATCATCTGCGCGGCGCGGTCCAGCGTCTCGTACCGGGGTATCCACTGGGCACCCGGGTGCATGATGTCCTTCGCTGTCGTCATCGCTCGTCCCTCCATCTGGAGCGTGGGGAATCCGGGACCGGGACGGCTTCCCGTCGCTTGGGTTCCTGGGTCGTCGAAGCGGCTCGACGCGACCGCCGGCCGACGGCAGCCGCCCGGGTCCGCCCGCTCCGCTCCCTCAGGTAGGTGACCAAGTCGGTGCGCAGGTAACGCCGGGCGGCGGCGGCCGCCTCGCGCGGGTCACGCTCGCCCATCAGCACGCACAGCGTGTAACCCGAGTCCTCGAAGGCGGCACGCGACGCGAGGTCGGCGGGTGCCGCGACGATGGCGCGCTCGCTCACCTGGTACTGGCGCAGCAGTCGGCGCACTTCGGATCTGGCCGGTAGCAGCATGGTGCAGTTCACCGCCCCACGGGGCTCGGCGGACTTCCGGTGGTGGCGCCGGTGCCGCGGCGCACGGGCACATCCCTTGCCCGAACAAGGCCTTCAGCCATGGTGCACGAGGCGCGTGGTCATGTCTTGTTGGCCTTTCAATCGGTGCCGGACGCGCTCAGGCGTGCGCCTCGGGCCCCGCCGGTCCGGACATCCCTCCGAGCGTGGTCGTGTCCCGCGTCCTGCGCCCCCAGGGAGCGCGGTGGCGGCGGTGACGGTGGGTCGTGCTCGCGGCCGTCATCGCCAGGCCCAGGCAGAAGATGAGCGCCAGCGCGAGGCCCGAGCTGAACAGCGCGAGGCCGTTCATCGTGGCGATGTGGTGGTCGAGGACGGAAACGGTGTACTCCGGGCCGCCGGACAGGTTGCCGATGATCGCCAGGGCCGTGAAGGCACCCGTGCCCGCGAGCAGGAGCAGTCCGAGGAACAGCATCCGAGTCATCTCCTCAGGAAACGTCTGCCAAGAGGTCGGGTACCCGCAACTCTCCGGCTATACCACCACTGCGTGGCGTGACCTCCGGCTCCCCCGCGCATCACCGGCCCGCCTCCGCGAACCCGGCTACGACGCCGAGCGTGCCGTCGGCCTCCAGGGCGATGTGCACGCCGCGGCCGATCCGGTCGAGGGTCGAACGCAGCCAGGCGCTGTCCTGCTCCTCAGCCCGCTCCAGCCGCATCCGCCGCGCCTGCAGGGGGAACATCCGCATGCCCGTGGGGCACCCCGTGTCCGCATCCACCGAGACGAGGTAGCCGAGCCGGAGGTCGTCGCGGTACTCCTCGTAGCCCGAGATGCCCTCGTAGTCGTCGATGAAGTCGCCGCAGCCGTAGAGGATCAGCCGGCCCCGGTACACCTCGACGGGGCGCGGGTGGTGCGAGGAGTGACCGTGGACGATGTCGACGCCGCCGTCCACCAGGGCGCGCGCGAAGCGCGTCTGCTCGCGGGGGACGAGATAGCCCCAGTTGGAGCCCCAGTGCACCGACACCACCGCGATGTCGCCGGGTTGCCTCGCCCGCCGCACCCGCTGGACGGCCGCCTCGGCTGCCGACGCCGACAGCTCACGGACGTAGGCGACACCGGGCCGGTCGGCGGCCGCGGCCCAGTCCGGCGGGATGCCACTGGACAGCGCGCCCAGGGCGAACACCAGGATGCGGCGACCGTTTCCGATGGGCACGATCGCGGGCGCGTGGGCCTCGGCGGCGTCGCGTCCCGCGCCCGCAGTGCGCAGTCCCGCACCGGCGAGCGAGTCCAGCGTTTCCTCCAGGCCCGGCCGGCCGAAGTCCAGCACGTGGTTGTTGGACAGGACGCACACATCGGGCCGGGCCACCGTCAGGGCGGGCAGGTTGGCGGGGTGCATCCGGTAGTGGACCGCCTTGCCCGGTGCAAAGGCGTCGCTCTGTGTGACAGCCGTCTCCAGATTCACGATCCGGGCATCCGGGGCGGCCCCGTCCAGCACCCGCAGCGCCTCGCCCCACGGCCAGGCAGGCTCGACCGGCGCCGCGATCGGACCGGCGACCGCCTCGGCCAGCTCCACGTACGACCGGGCATCCGTGACGTAACCCTCGCGCAGCACCGGATCACCGGGGTGCGGAAGGATCTGGTCGACGCCGCGCCCGAGCATCACGTCACCGCACAGAAACAGCGTCACCACGCCGCCCATACACCCACCCTAAGCGGCGTCCACCTGTTCCCGACGGGTTGAACTTGTCCAGACACCTTTTCTCCATGGGGTGATCGAACGAAGTTCCCTCAGCCGTACCGGAAAGCGCCCTAGAGTCGCCCTGTCATGTACGCGACCCGACAGCCGATCACGGGCCGGGGACTACCCACTTCACCAGGAGAGCGCATGGTCTCGCGTCGTACAGCTACCGCCCTCACCTCCGCAGCGGCAGCTGCGCTGCTCGGCTTCAGCGGCTATGCGGCCCCCGCCGCGAGCGCGGGCACCGGCACCGGCACCGGCCTCTCGGTGTTCGCCTGGAACGTCGATCTCGGCACCGCGATCGTCGACACCACCCAGAACGAGAAGGCGGCCCAGCGCACCCCGACCATCGAGTCGATCATCCGCGAGCACAGCGCGGACGTGGTGGTGCTGGACGAGGACTTCAACAACACCTCGACCGCCGACATCACCGCCAAGCTCGCCGACCTCTACCCGTACCACACCCCGGTCGTCGGCCAGACCTGCTCCGGCGGCGGCTGGACGGGCATCAGCGGTGACTGTTCCAACTCGTGGTTCGTCATCAACGGCGGCACGATGATCCTCTCGAAGTACCCGATCACCGCCCAGTACGCCCACGTCTTCAGCAACTCCACCTACGGCACCTGGGACTACCACGCCAACAAGGGCGCTGCGCTGGCGCAGATCGACAAGGGCGGGGTGAAGAGCTGGGTGGTCGGCACCCATCTGCAGGCCGACGAGTCCGGCACCTCCACGGACACGACCCAGTCCACCCGGCTCGCCCAGCTCAGGGAGATCCGCTCCTGGGTGGACGGCATCGCCGGATCGAGCGGGCCGGTGCTGATCGGCGGGGACATGAACGTGGAGTACTACGGCGGCCGGTCGCGCGGTGACTACGCCAATGCGCAGAGCGCGGTGAACGGCGTGCTCGGCACCCCCGCCACCGACCCGGACCAGACCCTGCGGACCATGGACTGCCCGGTCTCCGCCTGGTGCCAGTACATGTCCGGTATCGAGTCCTTCCCGAAGGACTATCGGGACGACCTCGACTACATCGGCTATCTCAACGCCCCGGGCCGCCCGGCGCCGGCCGCGATGTCCACCGTCAAGGTGGACTTCGACCCGCAGTCCGGCTGGACCACCGGCGCGCTCGACACCAACGCGCCCAGCGACCACTACCCGGTCGAGACGACGTTCCAGCTCAACTGACGCCGGCGCACGGCAGCACCCCCCAGGTTCCCGACCTGGGGGGTACTCCGCGGAGCGGATCAGAAGCGGGGCGCTCCCGGGGTGTCCTGCGGCATCGGGGCGATGCGCTGGTTCACGCCATCGTTCCGGCGACCGGGCGCCTCGCAGGTGACGTCCCGCGTCGGAAGCTTGCCGGTGCTCAGATAGGCGTTGACGGTGCGGTTGGCGCAGGAGCGCGGGTCTTCGGAGTAGACACCGTGACCCTCGCCGCCCTCGACGTACACCATGCGCGAGCCCTTCAGGGCGTGGTGCATGCCGAGGCCGCTGGCCAGGGGCGTCTGGGAGTCCCACTGGTTCTGCACGGTGAGCAGACCGACGTGGTTGTCCACCGTGGTGACGGGCTCGGCCGGCTGGCCCCAGAACGCGCAGGGCTTGATGTTGGAGGCGAAGTCGCCGTAGAGGGGGTACTTGGCCTTGTCCCGGATCGCGTCATGCCGGTACTGCTCGGGATCGCGCGGCCAGTTCGCGGTGTCGCCGCAGACCACGCTCCAGAAGGCGGCGGTGCCGTTGTCGGCCGGCGGCTCGGCGGAAGCGGCGGCCGGGAGCCGTCCCTGCCGCTCGTCCGGCGCGAGGGAACGGTGGGAGGCCGGATGGCCGGCGGCGGCCTTCTCGAGTGCGACGACGGCCTCCGCCGCGCCCTTGGGGCTGAAGAACCGGGCCCGCAGGGAGGCCCGGATGTCGTCCCCGGTGAGCTTTTCACCGCCGTCGTCGATGGGGGTGCGGTCGGCGCGGGCGATCAGGTCCCAGAACGTCTTCCTCACCTGGGCCGGGGTGTCGCCGAGCTTGTAGGTGCGGTGGCGCTGCGCGGTCCACTTCGTCCAGCGGGTGAACGCCGGCTCGGTGCCCTCCGCCCAGATCTGGATCATGCCTCGCCAGACCCGTGCCGGGTCCACCGCGCTGTCCAGCACGAAGCGGTCGGTGCGCCCGGGGAACATCTGCGCGTAGACGGCGCCCAGGTAAGTGCCGTAGGAGTAGCCCAGATAGGAGATCTTCTTCTCGCCCAGGACGGTACGGATGACGTCCATGTCGCGGGCGGTGTTGCGGGTGGTGATGTACGGGAGCGTGTCGCCGTTCTTCGCACGGCACTTCTCGGCGACGGTGCGGGCCCACGCGACGTCACGGCTGAACGTCGCCTTCCTGTAAGGGCGTTCGAAGTTCTGTTCCGCGCTGGTGAGACCGCAGGTGACCGGGCTGCTGCGGCCCACGCCGCGCGGGTCGAACCCGATGAGGTCGTATTGCTCACGGACCTTCTGGGGCATCGCGTCCTTCATCATGACCGGCATGTCCAGGCCCTCGCCGCCCGGACCGCCGGGGTTGAAGAGGATCGCGCCGTGCCGCTTGCCGGGAACACTGGTCTTCAGACGGGAGATGGCCAGGCTGATCGTCTTGGCGTCGGGGCGACCGTAGTCGAGCGGGACCTTGATCGTCGCGCACTGGAACGCAGCCGGCTGGGATGCGTCGCAACGGTGCCACGCGGGCTTCTGGTTCTCGAATCTCTTCAGCGGTTCCGCCGCGGATGCCTGCGCCGGGGCGAGGGCGGCGACCAGCGTTGCCGTGACCCCCACGGTGAACAAGGGCGCCACGCGTCCTATGCGCACGATGGCCGTTCCTTTCCGTCAACTTCCTGAGGAGTACGACCATTTCGTGTCTGCGCGGGGGTGCGAATCCCTCTGCCGGGCGATCTCGCTACGACTCCCGGCGTACACAGAAAAAGACGTGCGGAGGAGAACCCACACGCGCCGATCGGCATCCGCACCGGCCCGCCCTGCGCAGATTTCCGACGGCGCGGAAGCCGAACCGGCAGGCGCGAGGCGGGTGTTGGGACGTAGGTTGTGCCATGAATGATCCACGCCTCGACCGAGAAGACGGACACGACTCATGACCGACCCCGCGACGGCGCCCGAAGCGGCGGCGCACCAGAAGATCGACACGTCGGTGCCGCACTCCGCCCGCATCTGGAACTACTGGCTCGGCGGCAAGGACAACTACCGCGTCGACGAGGAGGCCGGCGACGCGTACACCGCCGTCTTCCCCGGCATCGTCACCATCGCCCGCAGCAGCCGCGCGTTCCTGCGCCGCAACATCACATATCTGGTTCGTGAGGCGGGTATCCGGCAGTTCCTGGACGTCGGGACGGGTCTGCCGACGGCCGAGAACACCCACGAGGTCGCCCAGCGGCTCGCCCCGGAGGCGCGGATCGTCTACGTCGACAACGACCCGATGGTCCTGGCCCACGCCCGCGCCCTGCTCTACTCCTCTCCCGAGGGCGCGACCGCCTACATCGACGCCGACGTCACCGACCCGGACCGGATCCTCGCGGTCGCCGGCGAGACCCTGGACTTCGGCCGCCCCGTCGCGCTGATCCTCAGCAACATCCTGGGCCACGTCGCCGACCACGATCAGGCCCGGTCCATCGCCACCCGGCTGATGGACGCCCTGCCGTCGGGCAGTTACCTGTCCATCAACGACGGTTCACGCGGCATCGATCCCGTCTTCGAACAGGCCCAGGACGCCTACAACGACAGCGGCGCCGTTCCGTACAACCTGCGCTCCGTCGACGAGATCACCGCGTTCTTCGACGGCCTGCAGCTCGTCGAGCCCGGCGTCGTCTCGGTCACGCAGTGGCGCCCGGAGCCCGGTTCGCCCGCACCGGAGGTGATCGCCGAGCACGGCGGACTCGCCCGGAAGCCGTAAGGCACCCGAAGCCGTAAGGCACGCGTACGATCACGCGCGTGAGCGAAGAGATGGGCTCCGAGCCTCCCCTGATTTCGGCGATACGGGCCGGGGACAGCGATGCGGTGGAGAGCCTGCTCGAGGCGGGCAGCGACCCGGACGTACGCGATGGTGCGGGAACGCCCGCTCTCTGCCTGGCCATCGAGGGATTCGCGGGAACGGCCGCCGAACTGCTGACCCGGCACGGCGCCGACCCGCACCAGTGCGGGCCGGACGGCGTGCCGCCGTTGCGCAAGGCCGTCGATTCGGGCTCGCCGGCGCTGGTCGGGGCCGTTCTGCGCAATGGGCTTCAGTGGTACCGCCACGAGCCGGAGCTGCTGGACATGCGGGACCTGGCCCGGCGCTGGCACACGCTGGGCGTCGCGGCGGAACTGCGGCGCCGGACGGGCGCGCGCGGTGCCGTTGCGCGTGCCCGCGTCCAGGACGACGAATTCACCAGCATCGAGGAGCTCTCCCTCGGCGGGCTGACGGTGCGCGACGGGCACGCCGCGATCCTCACGCACTTGGAGGCGAAACTCCGCATCCGGACGCCGTTCGGGGAACTGATGGAACGGGCGCTGAGCCGACCCGACCAGGAGCATGCCGTGTGGTCGAGTTCGACCATGCTGCTGGCGGACCGCCGTGACCAGGAGACCTGGGACGCCGCCGCGAGGCTGAGCACCGATCCGGACCCGGCCCGCCGGCTGTTCGGCGCCGAGGTGCTGCGGCTGACCCATCTCTTCGACGAGAGCGACGAGCAGCCCTTCGCCGAGCCCACCCTGGACCTCCTCCTCGACTGGTCGCGCCGGGAGAAGGAGGTCTCCGTGCTCACCGAGGTGCTGCGGGGCCTGGCCGAGCACGCCGACCCGCGTTCCGACGCGGCCCTGCTGCCCTTCGCCGGCCATCCCGACGTCCGGCCGCGGCGAGCGGTGGCCGCGGGTTTCGCCACACCGGCCCTCGGCTTCTCCCTCGCGGTACGGGAGGCATTGCTGCTCCTCATGACCGATCAGGATGCCGGGGTACGCCGAAGTGCCTGCCGCACGGTGGCCGTCGGCAGGGACCGGGATCCCGCGCTCGCCGATGCCATGGCGGCTCTGCTGGACGACACGGTGCGCCAGGTCCGGGTAGCCGCTGTGTACGGACTCGCCCGCCACGACGACGAACGGTGCGTGGAAGGGACGCGCCGCCTTCTGCCGCTGCCGCCCGGCACCACGGAGGAGGAGGACCTCTTCGAGGTGGGACGGTACGAGCGGCGCCGCGACGGCCGCTGACCCACCCGCCGGGCCCGCGGTCGGCGGTGTGCCGACGTAAATCACTTGCGCGCACCGGACCGGTCAAGAGAATCAGCGCGTGCACATTCTGTCCTTCCCCGAGCAAGCCACCCCCGGCCACCTGCGCGTACAGGTGCGGGAACTCCAGGAGCAGGCATGGCCCTCCCGGCCCGGTTCCCCGGCTCCTGCCGACGCCCCGTCCCACGATCCCGCGCTACGACCGCTGTCGATGCTGCTCGTCGACGAGGAGTCGACGGTGCTGGCGGCTCTGGACGTCCTGTCCAAGGAGATCGTCCACACGGGCCGTCGCTATGCGGCGGGAGGGCTGAGCACCGTCGTGGTGGGGCGGGAGAGCCGCGGCCGGGGGTACGGACGTCGCCTGGTGGCAGCGGCCCGGGAGGCGATGATCACACGTGGGCTCGATCTGGGGCTGTTCACCTGTGACAGCGTGCTGCAGGCGTTCTACGAGAGCGCCGGGTGGCGGGTTCTGCCCGGCGCCGTACTGATCGGCGGGACACCGGGGGACCCCTTCCCCAGCGACCAGCCCGGCTTCGACAAGGTCACCATGGCCGACTTCTTCTCGGCCGACGCCCGCCAGGCCGAGCCGTCCTTCCACCACAGCCACATCGAGTTGTACCCGGGGACGATCGACAAGCTGTGGTGACATCCGCGCCGGGAGCGGATGGGGCGGTACGGCTCAGGCCCTGCGGGTGCAGCCGGTTACCGCGCGGCCGCCGCCCGGATCAGGGCAGCGGCAGCCGTCTCGATGTCCCTCTCGTCGCTCCAGCGGCCCAGCGACAGGCGCAGCGCGCCCAGCGCGCGCTCGGCGGGCAGGCCCATGGCGGTCAGGACGGGCGAGGGTTCATGGGTGCCGCTGTGACAGGCCGAACCCGTCGAGGCCGCGATCTCGGGGCAGGCGGCGAGGAGTTCATGTCCGAAGGCCCCGTCGATGCCGACGTTCAGTGTGTTCGGCAGGCGGTCCTTGGGCGGTCCGTTGAGCCGGACCCGGCCGGGCAGGCCCTCGGCAAGTCGCCGGTGCAAGCTGTCGCGCAGTGCGGCGATCCTCCGCACCCGGCCACCGGCGAGATCCTCGGCGGCGAGCCGGGCCGCAGTGCCGAGCGCGACCGCCAGGGCCACGTTCTCGGTGCCGGCGCGCAGGCCGTGTTCCTGACCGCCGCCGTAGACGACCGGTTCCAGCGGAACCCCCTCGCGTACGTACAGGGCGGCCGTGGCCTTGGGCGCGTACATCTTGTGCCCGACCACGCTCAGCAGATCCACGCCCGAAGTCCGTACGTCGAGCGGGATCTTCCCGGCGGCCTGGGCGGCGTCGCAGTGGAAGAGCGCGCCGTGGGCGCGGGCGAGGGCGGCCAGTTCCGCGATGGGCTGGAGGGCGCCGGTCTCGTTGTTGGCGGCCATCACCGACACCAGCACGGTCTCCTCGGTGAGGGCGGCGGCCAGCGCGGCCGGGTCGACCAGCCCGTCCCCGTCGACCGGCAGCACCGTCACCCGGGCGCCGTGCAGGCGCTCAAGGGCACGAGCCGTCTCCAGTACGGCCGGGTGCTCGGTGACCTGAGTGATCACATGGGGCCGGGTACGGCCGGAGGCCAGGACGGCACCGCGCAGGGCGAGCAGGTCGGCCTCGGAACCCGAGGAGGTGAAGACGATCTCGGACGGACGCGCGCCGATCAGGGCGGCCACCTGAGCACGCGCCCCGGCGAGCGCCCGGCGGGGTTCGGCGCCGTAGGGGTGGCTACTGGAGGGGTTGCCGAAGAAGTCGGTCAGGTACGGCGCCGTCGCCTCGGCGACCCGGGGGTCGACGGGTGTGGTGGCGTTGTAGTCGACGTAGACCGGCCCTCCGGCCAGTCCGGGCTGGGGCGGGGGCGCGTCGGGTGCGTCGGTCACGCCGGCTCCGTCGTGTCCACCGGCAGCTCGGCCAGGCGCCATTCGAGCATGCCGTCGTTGAGGCGGATGGCCCGTCGTCCGCGGTCGGTCAGCAGGCGGACGGCGTCGTAGGCGAGGACGCAGTACTCGCCGCGGCAGTACACGACGATCTCGGTGTCCTCGGGCAACTCGTCGATGCGGTCGGCCAGTTCGGCGACGGGGATGGAGAGCGCGCCGGGGATGTGCCCGGCCCGGTACTCCTCGACCGGCCGCACATCGAGCACCACCGCCTCCCCCGCCGCGACTCGGGCGTGGAGGTCCTCACGGCTCACCTCCTCGGCGCCGTCGTCACCGAGGTAGGCGTCCCGGGCGGCCGGCACGGCGGCCTGGTGGTTCTCGGCGACCTTGCGCAGCAGCGCGAACAGCAGGGCGACGTCGTCCCCGGCGAGCCGGTAGTGGATGCGCACGCCCTCCCGGCGGGTGGCGACGAACCCGGCCTGTTTGAGCGTCTGAAGATGCGCCGACGCGGTCGTCAGGTTCAGCCCGGCCGCCTTCGCGAGGGAGTCGACGCTTCGTTCGCCCTGGGCGAGCAGATCGAGCAGTTCCAGGCGTTTTCCGCTGGCCAGCGCCTTGCCGCTGGCCGCGAAAGCGTCGTACAGCCGCGCCTTCGAGCCGGTTGCCGTGGTCTTCGCCATGCGCATCCTCCGTAAAACCCATCCTCCATATATCCATGGAATATCGTAGAGGATGAAGTGGCGATTACGGGACCTTGGAGGACTGCCGTGGGTTTCGCCGACGACCATCTGATCCCGCTGGTGGACGAGGGGCTGGGCAACAGCGCCTACCTCGTCGACCTGGGCGACGGCCGTGCCCTGGCCGTGGACGCGAGCCGTGACCTGCGTGACCTGCGGGCCGCCGCCACCCGGCGCGGGCTACGCGTCGCGTACGCGGCCGACACCCATCTGCACGCCGACTTCCTCTCCGGTGCCGTCCAGCTCGGCCACGACCACGGGGCCACCGTGCTGGCCTCGGCCGCGGGCGGCCGCGCCTTCGAGCACCGGGGCCTCGCGGACGGCGACGAGGTCGCCCTGGGCGGACTGACGCTGCGTGCCCTGGCGACCCCCGGGCACACCGACGAGCACCTGTCCTTCCTGCTGCTGGACGGCAGCCGCGCGCTCGGGGTGTTCACCGGCGGCTCGCTGATCGTGAACTCCGCCGCCCGCACCGACCTCCTCGGCGCCGAACGCACCGAGGAACTGGCCCGCGCCCAGTACCGGTCCCTGCGGCGGCTGACCCGGCTGCCGGACGAGACCGCGGTGTGGCCCACCCACGGCGCGGGCTCGTTCTGCTCGGCCCCGCCCGGCACCGAGCGCACCAGCACCATCGGCACCGAGAAGCGGGCGAACCCGCTGCTCGCCGCAGCCGACGAGGACGCCTTCGTGTCCCGGCTGCTCGCGAGCCTCGGCAGCTACCCCGCCTACTTCGACCGGCTCGCCGAGCACAACCGGCGCGGTCCCGCCGTCCTGACCGCCGTACCGCGGCTGCCTGCCCTGGGGACCGGGCAGGTCAGCGCGCTGCTCGCGGACGGCGGCCATGTGGTCGACGTCCGTCCCGCGGCCCACTTCGCCGCCGGGCACATACCGGGGTCGGTCTCCATACCCCTGCGTGCCCAGTTCGCCACCTGGCTGGGCTGGCTCCTGCCCGGTGAGGACCCCATCGCCTTCGTCACCGGCGAGGACCAGGATGTGCCGGAGATCGTCTGGCAGGCGTACAAGATCGGCTACGAGCGCCTCGCCGGCCGCCTCTCGGGAGGCATGACCGCCTGGCGGGAGGCCGGCCTGCCCACCTCGGTCACCCCGTTCGTCACCCCCGGCCAGGCACCGGCGGCCCCGTACCTCGACGTCCGGCAGTCGGCCGAGTACGCCGCCGGGCACGTCCCCGGCGCTCTCCACCTCGAACTCGGTGCCCTCGCCGCCCACGCGGCGGAGGTGCCCCGGGGCGCCGTGGTGGCCTGCGGGCACGGGGAGCGCGCCATGACCGCCGCCAGCCTCCTGGAACGCGCCGGCCACAGCGGCCTCACCGTCCTGAACGGCGGCCCCGGCGCGTACGCCGCCGCCCACGGCCGACAGCTCACCGAGGGCGACGCCCGGTGAACGCGACCACCAAGTCCGCGGCCAGGCCCGTTCGGCTGGGACTGCGCGAGAACTGGGCGCAGTTCACCCTGCTCGTCATCGTCAACATCTGCGTCGGCGGGCTGGTCGGCCTGGAACGCACCACCGTCCCGCTCATCGGCGCCCGCACCTTCGGCCTGACCAGTGACCTGGCCGTCTTCTCCTTCATCATCGCCTTCGGCCTCACCAAGGCCCTCACCAACCTCGCCGCCGGGGCGCTCACCGCGCGCTTCCGCCGTAAGCGACTGCTGGTGGCGGGCTGGCTCATCGGCGTCCCCGTACCGTTCGCCCTGGCGTGGGCGCCGTCCTGGGGCTGGATCGTCGCGGCGAACGTACTGCTCGGGCTCAACCAGGGCCTGACCTGGTCGATGACCGTCAACATGAAGATCGACCTGGTCGGCCCCGCCCGGCGCGGACTGGCCACGGGTCTGAACGAGGCGGCCGGCTACACCGCCGTGGGCGTCACCGCGCTTGTCACCGGCTACCTCGCCACCGGCTACGGCCTGCGCCCCGTCCCGGAGCTCATCGGCGTGGTGTTCGTCGCCGCCGGACTCGCCCTCGCCCTGGTCGTGCGCGACACCGCCGCGCACGTCGCCCTGGAGCTCTCCCGGTACACCGAGCCCCTGCCCACCCGCGAGAGCACCTCCCTGGCCGCCACCTTCGCCCGGACCTCCTGGCACCACCGGTCCCTGCGCGGCGCCAGCCAGGCCGGCCTGGTCAACAATCTCAACGACGGCCTCACCTGGGGCGTCTTCCCTCTGCTCTTCACCGACCACGGTCTCGGACTCGCCGCCGTCGGCCTCATCAAGGGCCTCTATCCCGTCCTGTGGGGCCTCGGCCAGATCCACACCGGCCACCTCTCGGACCGCATCGGCCGCAAACCCCTCGTCGTCACCGGCATGCTCGTGCAGGCCGCCGGATTCGTCCTCGCCCTCGTCCTGCTGGACACCCCGCTCCTGGCGGGCGTCCTGTCCGCCGTCGCGCTCGGTCTCGGCACCGCCATGGTCTACCCGGCCCTGATCGCCTGCGTCTCCGACCACGCGCACCCCGCCTGGCGGGCGGGCGCCCTGGGCACCTACCGCTTCTGGCGGGACATCGGCTATGCCGTCGGCGCGCTCGTCGCAGGCGTCCTCGCCGACGCCCTCGGCCTGGACGCCACCGTCATCGCCGCCGCCGTCCTCACCGCCGGCTCCGGCCTGCTCGCGGCCCGCTGGATCAGCGAAGGCGGCACCAGCCGCTGACGGACAGCGCCCGCACGGTTCGCGGCGTGGGCGCGCGTCAGTCCGGGGCCGGCGGGATGTTCTGGTTGGCGTGGAACAGGTTGTCCGGGTCGTAGGCGTGCTTGACCGAGGCCAGGCGGTCGTAGTGGCCGCGGTAGGTGGCCCGGACCCGGTCCCGGCTCTCCCCGTGGCCGATGAAATTGACGTAGGAGCCGCCCATGGAGTGCGGGTGCAGGTCGGTCCAGTAGTCGACGCACCACTGCTTGATCGCTTCGACGTTGGCGGGGTCCGGGTCGATGCCGGCGATCACTCCGGACCAGACGGCGTCCCGGTAGGCCCATGCCGTGTCGTCCGCGCCGACCTGGTGGGCCGCACCGTCCACCGGGTACAGGTGCATGGTCGACAGGCCGGTCGGGATGTTCTCCCCGTACTTGTGGTGCACCTCGATCGCGGCGTCGGAGACGGTGTCGAAGAAGTCTCCGCGCCAGTACCACTGCAACCCCTCGAGGAGCAGTTCGTCGAACATGGTCTGCAGGACGGGGTAGGGCATGGGGGTGGTGAAGTGGAAGGCCGGCGGCGCCGGCTCGTTCACCGCGGCGAACACCTCCGTCAGGTGCTCGCCGTCGAGGTCACCCGTGTAGCACCACACGACCCCGCACATCTTCCGGCCGTGGATCGGCTCGGGGAAGGGCGGGCCGGGCGGTACGACGAGCAGGGCGAAGAACCCGCTGAGCTCGTCCGGCGCCGCGGGCACGAACTCCCGGTACCAGCGCAGCACTTCGGGAGTGCGGTCGACCGGCCACAGGGTCACCGCGACACCGACCGCCGCCGCCGGGTGGAGCCGGAAGGTGAACGACGTGACCACGCCGAAGTTGCCGCCCCCGCCCCGGAGCGCCCAGAACAGGTCCGGGTGGTTCCTCGCCGAGGCCGTGACATAGCTGCCGTCGGCGAGCACGACGTCGGCCGACAGCAGGCTGTCGATCGTCAGGCCGTACCTGCGGGTGAGATGGCCGTGGCCACCGCCCAGGGTGAGACCGCCGACACCCGTGGTGGACATGATCCCGGACGGCACGGCGCGCCCGAAGGCATGTGTCGCATGGTCGACGTCACCGAGCCGGCTGCCGCCGCCCACCTGGACGGTGTCCGTCTCCGGGTCCACCCTGACCCAGCGCATCGGCGACAGATCGAGGACCAGTGCGTCGTCGACCAGGCACAGACCCGGGCCGCTGTGGCCGCCGCCGCGCACCGCTAGCTGGGCGCCGGTGTCCCGGGCGAAGGAGATCGTCGCCCGTACGTCCGCCACGTCCACGCACTGGGCGAAGGCGGCGGGCCGCCGGTCGATCATGGCGTTGTGGATACGGCGAGCCTCGTCATAGCCGGGGTCCTGCGGTGTGATCACGGGTCCCCGCAGTGCCTCGCGCAGCCGGGCGACAGCCGTTTCGTCGATGGTGCTCATGGCCGCCCACCTTTCCGGGTCAGCGCTTGGTCGCCACGTAATAGGCGTTGAGCGGGTCGCCCTCCACCGACTTGATGTCGATGTCCCCGAACCCCGCCTCCTCCAGCATGCGCAGGGCCGTCTCCCGGCCCCACACCGTGCCCAGACCGGCTCCGCCCGTACTGAGCGAGGTGGTCATGCAGTAGAAGACCGAGAAGCCGTAGAGCGCGGGGGCGAAGGGATGGCCGATGTTCTGCTCCAGCCTGCTGGAGGCGGCGATGTCGCCCATGAGGAACGTGCCTCCGGGGCGCAGGGCGCGGGCGATCGCCGCGAGGGTCTCGGCCGGCCGGGCCAGGTCGTGGATGACGTCGAAGGCGGTGACGAGGTCGTACTCGGCGGTTATCTGCGCCGAATCGGCGACGGTGTAGTTCAGGTTGTGCAGACGGGCACAAGCCGCTTCGGCCTGTGCGGTCGCGATCGCGGCCTCCGACTGGTCCAGCCCGTGGAAGCGGCTCGCGGGGAACGCCTTCGCCAGCACGAGCGGGGCATGGCCCTGTCCCGTGCCCACGTCGAGCACATCGATGCCGGACCGCAGGCGTTCGGCAAGCCCCGGCACCAGCGGCACGATCACATCGACCAGCGCGGCGTCGTAGACCCGGGCGGTCTCCGCCGCCTGCAGCGCCTGGAAGCGGGGGTATGCCGAATACGGCACTCCCCCGCCCCTGCGGAAGCACCGCACGACCTGCTGCTCGACCTCGCCCATGACCGCGACGAACGGCATCATGGCCGCCAGGTTGTCCCGGCCCGCCGCTGTGGTCAGCGATGCGGCGTGCTCAGGGGGCAACGCGTAGGTGTCGCCCGACGGGTCGTAGTCGACGAATCCGCCGACGACCATGCCGCCCAGCCACTCCCGCACATACCGTTCGTCGAGGTCCGCCGCCTTGGCGATGTCGGCGCCGGACGACGGGGGCAGGCCGGCCAGGGTGTCGAACAGGCCGCACTGGTGGCCGACGCTCGTGAGCAGAGCCAGCGCGGCCTTGTTGAGCACGTCGACCATCTCGGCCGCGAACGCCTCCTGCCCGGCGGGATCCGGTGACGCCTGCGGCTGCTGGGAAACCGACATGTTTCCTCCTTCACCGCGGAAGAAGTCGCCTTTTATCAGGTTATGCCGGAATCAAAAGGCCGGGAGGACCCCTGGCGGGCGGTGGAGCGGGCCGGGGGTCCTCGGTGGGTTCAGGCTGTGTCAGCCGTCGTTCTCCGACGACGGGATATAGGCACCCGGCACGTCGTTCGGTGCGTAGATCTTCTTCTCACCGGGGTACGGCGTCTTCCAGTTGCGCGTCTGGTACCAGGTGAAGTGGTTCATCTGGGCGGGGTTCGCGTAGTCGGCGATGGCGTGGGGGCCGGTCAGATGCTGCTTGGACTTCCAGGCGTCCCACTCGGCGGCGAGCTTCCCCATGTCCGCCGGGACCTTCGCCGACGGGACGGCCGCCGCCTTGGGGTCCTGCGGTGCCGGGGTGTCCACGCCACAGGGGGGCGGGGTCTTCAGGCCGTCGGTCAGCGAGGTCCGGTTGGGCAGCGCGGTGAACGGCGTGAAGTCCGGGTGCCGGGTGAACGCCCCGGCCATCGGGCTGGCCGCACTGTCCTTCTGGTTCATCGGGTGGATCCCGAGGATCTGCTCGATGGTCCGGATCATCGTGATCTGCGAATAGTAGCGGCTGTCGACCGTGTCGTGCTGGGCCCAGGGACTGATGATCTGGATCGGGGCACGGTGCCCGTCGACGTGGTCGAGGCCTGCCTGGGAGTCGTCCTCGACGACGAAGATCGCCGAGTCCTTCCAGTACTTGCTGTGGGAGATCTCGTCGACCATCTTGCCGACCGCGAGGTCGTTGTCCGCCACCTGAGCCGTCGCGCTCGCCGGACCACCGGTGTGGTCGTTGGAGAGCCAGAACATGTTCAGGTTCGCCGGCCCGTTCTTCTCGAAGTCCTGCTTCCAGATCTCGTACTTGTAGATGTCCGGCACGTCGAGGTCGAACATCGGGAAGCCGGGCGCCGACACGGCGTTCAGCGACGGGATCGCCGAGCCCGTCTGTATGGGATAGGCGGTGGACTGGCCGGTCGCGTCCATGTCCTTGGCGTCGCAGTACAGGTTCTGCCAGGTCGCGCCGGACGGCTTGCTCTCGATCGACTGGAACTCGCCGAAGTCCCGCACGGTCTTCCCGGCGGCCTGCGCGCCGGTCCACAGGAAGCCGGACTTCTGGTGGCCGAGAGCGTCGTTCTCGGTGTCGTAGCTGCGCTGGTACTCGCCGGCCGAGGACTCGGTGTACTCCGGGTCGTCGGCCTGCATCAGCCAGTTGTGGCCCTCGGCGGAGTTCGTGCCGATGTCATACGTGTTGTCGTAGAGGCCGAACTGCTGGGCCAGCGCGTGCTGGTTCGGCGTCACGTTCTCGCCGAACTGCGTGACCGACGGGTCGCCGTCGCCCTCCGGCACGTCGCCGAGGACCTGGTCGTAGGTCCGGTTCTCCTTGACGATCATGAAGACGTGCTTGATCGTCGAGGGGTCGCCGAGCCGCCGCGGGACCGGCACCGGCCACGCCTTGCCCCTGCCCCGGGCCACCACGACGGAGCCGGGGGTCCAGCCGTTCTGCTGGAAGACCTTGGCCGTCTCGGACCTGATGACGCTGTCGTCCGGCAGCGTGAACCGCTGCACGCTCGACGTCGTGTCATGGGTGCCGTGCCCGGCGGGATTGTTCGGTCGGCGGGCGTCGATGCCACGGGTGTTGGAGACCAGCACCTGGTCGCCGACGGTGGTGATCTCCGCGGGGAAGTAGTCCGTCGGCAGCAGGCCGACGTAACTCACCGGCTCCTGCGGGCTCTTGTACCGGTAGACGGCGACCGCGTTGGCCCGGCCGAGCGTCACCAGCAGGCGGCCGTCGTCGGTGAGCGTCACCGCGTTGGGCTCGTAGCCCACCGACGCCTCCGGCCACGGCTGGGTGGCTATGGTCTGCACGACCTTGTCCTTGTCGGTGTCGATGACCGACACATTGTTGCTGGCCGTGTTGGTGACGAACAGCGCCTTGCCCTTGGCGTACAGGGCGGTCGGGTGCAGACCGACGTCGATGCTGGAGGGGGCCTCGGCCGGGTTCGCCAGGTCGATGACGCTGACCGTGCCCGTGGTGGTGGCACCCGTCTTCGGGTCGGCGGGCACCTGGGTGCCGTACGAGTTCATGGTGGTGTCGCCGGACTGGGCCGGACGGCCGCCCTCGTTGCCGACGTAGAGCTTGGTGCCGACCACGACCATGTCGCGCGGTGCGTTGCCGACGGTCCAGCTCTGCTTGATGGCGCCGGTCGCAGCGTCGATGGCGACCACCCGGTTCTGGCCGTTGACCGCCGAGTACACGGTGGAGCCGTCGGACGAGAACACCGCCTGGCCCACCAGCGCGTGCTTGGTTCCGTCCGCCGGGATCTTGACGGCCGTCGGATTGGCGACCGTGCCGTCCGGGTTGACCGTGAACTTCGTGTAGCCGTCGGTCTGGCCGAGCCACAGCTGCGTGCCGTCGGGCGAGTATGTGGGGCCTTCCTGGCCCACCGAGTTGCTGCTCAGGCGCGGGGTCGACGACGCGGCGGCGCCGACGACCTGCTGCACCTGCCAGTTCTTCACGTCGACGATGGCCAGTGCGCTCCCGCCGTCGGTGACCGAGGCCGCGAGATGGGTGCCGTCCGGGCTGAGGGAGGACGACATGATCTTGCCGTTGTTGAGGACGAGGCGTTCGCCGTACGGGGCGAGGTACTGGTCGCTGGAGATGACCTGGCCCCGGTCGGTCGCCTGGCCGACCTGATCGGTGCCGAACTGGTGCGTCTGGGCGTAACCGATGCCGGCGGTGGTGGCGAGGACCACCGCTGTGGCGGCCGCCGTGAGGCTGGTCCGGCGTCCGAGGCGTCTACCGAGGAACTCCGTCTCCACAGGCCGGCGGTGGCGGGTTACCTGCATGGAGTCATCCCTTCGAGGTGCTGAGAAGTTCGACGTCGCCGTCGAACTGCCAAAGAGGGTTCGGCGCGTCCCCGGTCGGGGTGCGCACCAGGAAGTAGCCGTTCACTTCCTTCGGTCCGTCGCCGTCGGCCACGAACCGCCCGTCGGAGGTGACGTCGAGCTGGTAGATGGCCGTCCCGGTGGCCTCGACGTCGGGGAGATGCCAGGAGACGACGCAGCGCCAGTCGTTGCCGGGCCCCTCGGCGGCGACCCTGACACTGCCCTTGTTGCACGACGCCGTGGCCTTCAGCTGCGCTTCGGTGACGTCGGGGCGGTTGAGCTGCTTGGTCTGTATGCGATAGAGGTGGGCGAACTCCGTGGCGAGGGAGTGCTGCACCTTGTCCTGCGAGATCCCGGAGCCCGTGGCGCCGGTCGCCGAGGCGACGACGGCAACGGTCACGCCGGCCAGTCCGGCGAGCGGCAGGAGGCCGTGGG
This sequence comes from Streptomyces sp. NPDC001709, assembly GCF_053596375.1. NCBI lineage: Bacteria > Bacillati > Actinomycetota > Actinomycetes > Kitasatosporales > Streptomycetaceae > Streptomyces > Streptomyces sp. NPDC001709. The sequence continues at coordinate 146,510 of NZ_JBSFGB010000020.1, forward strand.
TGACCGCACGGCGGCCCGAGCCGTCGTCGGTCAGGTTGGTGAAGTCGCGCCGCAGGAAGAGGAGATAGGCCAGCGCGGTCGCGGTCACGGCCCACACCAGGCTGACGACGATGCCGATCACGAGCGGACCGAGCTCTGCCGGATCGGAGAACAGACCGTTCCAGGCGATGAACGCCCAGCTGGGCAGGGACACGCGCACGGCGACGGGGAGCGGCAGCATCTGGGCCAGCTGCATCGCCAGTGCGACAACCGCTGGGAGCAGCAGTCCCATCGGGGACCGTCCCAACGCCACGGATCCGAGGAGGCCGATTCCGGCCAGGGCCAGGGTCGGTGCGAGTACGCAGGCCCAGGCGAGCAGGACCTTGCCGGCGGCGTCCCCCGGGGAGAGCAGGTGGCCGTCGAGGCCGACGAGCGGATGGTTGCCGATCGCCGCGAGGCCGCCGACCGTGCTCGAGGCGGCCAGCCCGGCCACCAGGAGCAGAATCACCGTCAGACTCGCCAGTGTCTTCGCCGCGAAGATGCGGCGGGGCGAGCGGACGGCCACGAGCAGATGGCGCCATGTGCCGAGCCGGTCCTCGGACGCGAACACGTCGCCGGCGACGACTGAGGTCAGCAGCGGGAGCGCCCAGGTGCCCGAGAAGCCGAGTATCACCAGGGGTCCGGCCCAGCCCGTGGCGAGCATCCAGCGGCCGAAGAGGGTGTCGGCGGGCAGCGTGCTCTGCTGGCTCACCCCGGCGACGAAGAGCGCGGGCGCGATCCAGCAGGCGAGCACCAGCAGGCGGATCCGCCATTGCGAGACGAGCTTGACCACTTCGAAGCGATAGCCACGGGCAACCGAGACGCGGACTGCGGCTCCGGTGGGGGCGAGGGTGGCGGCGGGGGCGTTTGCGGTCATCGGCCGGCCTCCTGCTGCTGGGCGTCGGTCTGTTGCGGCAGAGCGCCGCCGGTTGCCGGCCGCTTGACATCGGATTCCTGCGACGCGCCACGGGACTCCGGCTCCTCGGCATGGGACCCCTCCGGCACGACAGGGGACCCCTCCGGCACGACACCGGACCCCGGCCGCACAGCACCCGACCCCTCCGCCACGACACCGGACCCCGGCCGCACGGCACCGAACTCCTGCTGCCCTCTGGCCCGCTCTCGGTGCCCGGTGTCGGATCCATCCCCGTCGGTGCCCGGCCTCTGCTGATCGGTGAGGGCGAGGAACGCCGCTTCGAGCGGGGATACGACGGGGGCGAGTTCGCGCAACGCGATGCCCGAGTGGACGAGCCGCACCACCAGTTCGTCCACGGCGGCGATCAGGGCGCGTACGACGAGCACCTCGGCGCCGTGGCGTCCCGCCGCGTCGTCGACCACGCGGATCCCGGGCGTGTCGGCAGCCAGTCGGAGGGCGGCCTGCGGGTCGGAGGTGAGCAACCGGTAGTCGAGTTCACGGTTCTCGGCGGCCAGCTTGCTCAGCGGACCGGAGAAGACGACCCGTCCGGTGGCGAGGATGGTGACCTCGGAGCACAGTGCCTCGAGGTCGTCCATGCGGTGGCTCGACAGCACGACGCTGGTGCCCTCCGCCGCGAGCCGGGTCAGGACACCGTGTACGTGTCTCTTGCCGGCCGGGTCGAGGCCGTTGGACGGCTCGTCGAGCACGAGCAACCGGGGCTTGGTGAGCAGGGCTGCGGCGAGGCCGAGCCGTTGCCGCATGCCCAGGGAGAAACCGCGGGTCCGGTCGTCGGCCACATCGGTGAGCCCGACCTGGTCGAGCACCTCGTCGATGCCCGCGGTGCGTGCGTCGTGACCGCGCAGAGCGGCCAGCGCGGCGAGATTCTGCCTGGCGGTGAGCGAGGGGTAGAGCCCCGGGCCGTCCACGAACCCGGCGACACCGTCGGGCGCCGCGAACGTCCTCCCCACCGGCGTACCGAGGATCTCGAGGCGGCCGCTGTCGGCCACGGCCAGGCCGAGCAGGAGCCCGAGAAGCGTCGTCTTGCCGGCGCCGTTCGGGCCGACCAGGCCGTGGATCCGTCCCTGCGCCACATCCAGATCGATGCCGTCGAGTGCGACGACCTCACCGAAGCACTTGGTGATCCCGCGAGCCCGGATCGCAAGGAATGAGTCCATGAGCCCCTTCTTTCGAAAGCCTCAAGGACCCTAGGGAGGGCACACGACACCCACAGGAATCGCCAGTTGAACGCTCATGGAACGGAAGACAACAGGCGTGCACCCATAACCTGACTATACGTCAGTGGGACCGTGACAAACAGTCAGAACACAGCCCGCACCTCCCCCACCGCCCCTCCCCCGCCCAGCACCGGGGCACACCCAACGCGGTCCACGACCGGCGCGGTCACCCCGCTCAGGCACAACGCACGGGCCAGGACGGGACCGAGGGCCCGGACCCCGCCGTCCTGGATCTTGAGCGCCAGGGAACGGCCGTCGGGCAGGGCGAGGGCCTGGACGGCTTCCGCGCCCACCTTCGAGAGAGCGCCCGGTATGTCCCGCATGAGCCAGGTGTCGTGCCGTCGGGTACCGGCGACGTACTCGGGGTGGGCGCGCATGGCGTCGGCGACCCGCCGTTCGGGTGTGCCGGGTGCGGCGAGGACGAAGGAGCGGAAGGCGCGGGCGAGGCCGGTCAGGCTGATCGCCAGCAACGGCGCCCCACAGCCGTCCACGCCGACGGCGGCGACCGGTTCTCCGGCGGTCTCCTCGACGACCGTGCGGATGAGCCGCTGGAGCGGATGGTCCGGGTCCGGATAGGACTCCAGGGGCCAGCCCCGTAGCGCGGCGGCTGCCAGCATCGCCGTGTGTTTGCCGGAGCAGTTCATGGCCACCCGCTCACGCCGGCCGCCCGCCGCCAGATAGGCCTCCTGCTCCTCCTGGTCCAGCGGGAGGGCGGGCGGGCACCGCAGCTGCTCGGGGGTCAGTCCGTGCTCGCGGAGCATCGCCCGCACCAGGTCGCGGTGGAAGGGCTCACCCGAGTGGCTCGCCGCCGCCAGGGCCAGCCGCTCTCCCCCGAGGTCGAGGCCGGCCCGCAGCACGCCCGCCGCCTGCATCGGCTTGTTGGAGGAACGCGGGAAGACGGGAGACGTCACGTCGCCGATCGCCAACTCCACCGAGCCGTCCGCGGCTAGCAGCACCACGCTGCCCCGGTGCCGCCCTTCGACGAATCCGGACCGGACGACCTCGGCGAGCACCGGGATACCCGGCGCCGCGCTCACGGTGGGGGTGACAGCTGGCTGACGCATGCGCGGTTCACCTTCCGGATGGGAATCGGGGCCGACCCGCCCGACCGTCCACCGGGATCGCCGGATACGCCGGCCGGATGAGCGGGTCGCTGCGCACGGTAACCCATGGCCAAGCCTGCGCACCGCAGGCAGGCGTCGCGTTCCAGCCCCGCATTCATTCACATACACGAACATCACACACATGGGTATACGCGAGGCCACTGCCGTGCCAGACTCCCCAACGTCCTTGCCGCATCGCCTACTTGGAGGACCGTCCATGAGCGTCTCCCGGCGCACTGTCCTCGCCGTGGCCGCCGGCGCCACGGCAACCGCCGCCTCACCAGCGCAGGCTGCGGAGGCGACCGGCGTCCAGGACGCCTCGGCGTCGACGGGACGTGTGCTCCGCGCGGCCGCCGACTACGCGGTGGAGAAGTTGCGTGCCGTCGCACCGGGGGTGAGCGCCTTTCCGGTCGGCACGAAATTCGAGAAGTGGGTCTTCTCCCAGAACGGCGACTGGGTCGGCGGGTTCTGGCCGGGGACGCTGTGGATGGCGTATCTGTACAGCAAAGACGACGGATTCCGGACGCTGGCGCTGGACTCCGCCCGCAAACTCGCTCCGCGCCGGTACGACACCACCACCCACGACCTCGGTTTCCTCTTCTATCCGTCGTGGGTCACCGCCTGGCGGCTGACGGGCGACGACAGTTGGCGTGCGGGCGCCGTACGAGCGGCCGATTCACTGATCCGGCGATACAACCCGCGGGGCCACTTCATCCGGGCGTGGGGGGCGCTGGACGACCCGAACAACGCGGGCCGGGTCATCATGGACACGATCATGAACCTCGACCTGCTGGCCTTCGCCAGTCGGCAGACGGGCGACGAGAAGTACCTCCGCATCGCCGTGGAACACGCCAGGACAGCACAACGGGTCTTCCCCCGCGAGGACGGCTCGACGCCCCACGTCTTCGACTTCGACCCCGACACCGGCGCGCCGATCGGCCCCAACACCGTGCAGGGCTACAGCCCGACCTCCTGCTGGTCCCGCGGACAGTCGTGGGGCATATACGGGTTCACCACCATGTACCGCCGGACCGGAGACCGGCAGTTCCTGTCCACGGCACGCAGACTCGCCGACTTCGCGGTGGGAGCGCTCGGTTCGGACCACGTTCCCGTATGGGACTACCGCGCACCACAAGTGCCGTACGACATCAAGGACGCGTCGGCGGGCGCGGTCACGGCCTGCGGACTGCTCGACCTGTCCGCCGCCAGCGGCAGACCTGAATACCGGCAGGTCGCCCTGCGGATCCTCACCGCCCTGTCGGAAACCTGCCTGACGAGGAATTCCACCCGGGCCGAGGCGATAGTCGCCCGCTGCACCCGCAACCGCCCGGCCGAGGACGGCATCGAGATCTCGCTCCCCTACGCCGACTACTACCTGCTGGAAGGCATCCTGCGCGTGCTGCAGCCGGAGGATGTCGACCGGGCCGTCGACCTGTCCACGGTCTGACCCCCGCAACCGTGAACGGAAGCCGGGGGTCCCTGCCCTGACGGGCGTGTGTGCCGATGCCGAGCAGGTGTGCTCGGCATCGGCGTGCACGGGCCGGGCGGCACCGTCCCCGTTTCCGCCCCGACCGGCGCGGGTCAGTTCAAGGTGAGCGCCGCGGAGTCGTTGCGGCTGTTCGGGTCGAACGCGGGCCGCCGCGAGTGGGCCGGGTCCGGGCCCCAGACCAGCTGGACGCCGCCCTTGGCATGCGTGACCACCTTGTCGACCCGGAGGGTCAGGGTGAAGTCGGTGATCTGACCCTTGGGCAGGACGAAGCCCGACGGGTGGCAGACGTACGGGCCGTGCGCCTCGGCCGTCGGGTTGTCCGACTGCCATGGATGACAGTTGGCCGAACGGCCGACGGCGGTGGTGCCGGGCGGGAGCGTCACCCACACGGTGGGCACGCCCTCACCGCCGCTGCGGTCGTACAGGGTGGCCGGGCCGTTGGCGGACAGGTGGAAGGCGAAGGTCGCGTTCTTCCCCGCGCCGGCCCGCGCGCTCGCGCCCGTGACTCCGAAGTCGGCCGTATTGCGGGCCTGGAAGGAGGCGATCCGGTAGTCGGTGATGTTGTCCGTCTGCGGGAGGGAGACGGAACCGGCCGGGGCCGAGGACGTCCGCCCCGCCTTGATCACCTTCAGCTTGAGCGCGGCCCCCTTGCCCCAGGTCCACTTCAGGCCCTGCCCGTCGGGCCAGCCCGGCTGACCGAGAGGTGCGGTCTTCGTGTCCAGGTACGTGTACAGCGCGGCGGAGTTCACGCGCAGCCGCACCGGTGCGGCCAGGGCCGCCGTCTCCCCGATGCTGATCGCGCCCTTGGGGTAGCACTCCGCGAAATGGATCGTGCCGTTGTACGCGTACTTGCAGTTGGAGTAGTGGTCGGCGAAGTCGAGGCCGGGTGCGGCGGCCAGGACCGTCTGGACTCCCTTGGCGGGACGGTTGCCGACGTTGGTGAACCGGACCGGCTCGCTCACGGTACTGCCGACCTTCAGGCCGCTGTGGTCGGTGAGCTTGTCGAGGCCGAAGGAGGGGCCTCCCACCTCGACCTTGCCCGTGCCGCCCACGATCTGCGCGTGCGCGGAGTGGCCGGTGACCTTGTACGTGCCCGTCGCACCGAGCGGGGCGCCCCTGAGCGGGGTCAGGGTCAGCCGGGTCATGGCACCCATGTGGGTGGTGGGAGAGGAGTCGGACTCGAACATCTCCGAGCACGTGGCCACCAGCCCCTGGGCCGTGCAGTTGTCCGAGAAGGTCACCTTGGCGATCTTCGACAGCCCCCGGGCGTCCACGGTCAGGGTGGCGTCGTACGCCTGGAGGTGCCTGGCCTTGGTCTGGAAGTCGAAGGACACGTCCGCCGTGGCGGGTGCGGCCGGCAGCGCCACCGGCGCCGGTGTGTCGAGGGTGATCACCGGCTGGCCGGTGGCGGCGCCGGCCGGGGCGCTGCCCAGCAGCGCGGCGGCGAGCCCAGCAGTGGATATGAGCACTGCGGCCGGCCCGGTGAGAGATCTTCGTCTCATCTACGTCCTTTGGTCTCAAGGAGCTTCACGAGGATCGACTGAACGATCAGGTGGACCTTAACCCGTGTGTTACGCCCCTGTGACGCTGAACGGACGATTCGAAGATCGGGACCTGTCAAGCTCGGCTTCACACAACGACCTGACCAGTCCATGTCCCTGGGGGAATACAAGTCATGACCATGCGTACCCGCACCATGGCGGCCGCCATCGCCGTGGCCGCAGCCGTGACCGGCTCGGCGCTCCTCGGCGCCTCCGGCGCCGCCTCCGCCGCCCCCGCCTCGCACGGGACCCTGACCGTCAGCAACGGCACCAAGTACGTGCTGATCAACGGGCACCAGGTGAACTTCGGGGTGAACGTCCGGGACCTCGCCTGGTCCCCCGACGGCGCCAAGGCCGCCTTCGTCGACGGCTCCGGCAACCTGGACATCGCCAACCCCGACGGCAGCGGGCGCGTTGTCGTCGCCAAGAACCCCGGGAACCAGAACTGGTCCCACCCGACCTGGCAGGTGACCGCGAAGGACACCCAGAACGGCATCCCCGCCAAGGACAACCTCATCTTCGCGGCGCGCGCGGGCGGTGAGTCCCGGCTGAAGTACATCTCCGCCAAGGCCGTCCACGGCACGCCCAAGACGCTGTCCCTGTACGGCGAGCCGGGTCCGGGCGGTGCGCTGCCGCAGACCGGCAACATCTGGCCGAACGCGGCCGGTCACTACGGCACCTCGGTCTACGCCAACGACCACACCGGTGACGTCTACATCCGTGACGACTACCTGCGCCAGCAGGGCGGCAAGCTCACCGCGGGCTCCCAGCCGGCCCTCTCCCCGAACGAGGAGGAGGTCGTCTTCGTGCGCTCCGTCGCCGGCCACGACCACGTGCTCGTCGAGGACTTCACGCACGGCCGGCACATCAAGGACCTCACCCCGCACGCCACGACCGACTACACCGAGCCGGCCTGGTCCCCCGACGGCAAGACCCTCGCGGTGCGCACCCCGTCCGGCACGGTGACCCTGCCGGCCGACGGCACGGGCCACCCGACCAAGGTCACCTCGACGGTCGGACTGCCGGCGTACCGCTCCTGACCTGGGCCGACGGAACGGGCCGGGCGCGTCCGGAGCGCGAAGTGCGGGTCACTTCGCGGTCCGGGCGAGCTCGGCCCGCAGTTCGTCCAGGTGCGCGTCGGCGGTGTCGTGCGGCAGGAACTCGACGACGTCGAGGAACCGGAAGAGCACCCGGCTGCCGGTGATGGCGTACTCGTACTCCGCGAAGCCCACCACCGCGCCCATGGCGCCCCGGACGGCGCCCCGCACCACATGGGAGGTCATGTCGTCCGGTTCGGCCGCCGACATGCCACGCCGGGCGTTGGGCCGGGCCAGATACGGGCACACCATCGAGGCGTACAGCATGCACGCGCGGTGCCCGGGTCCTTCGAGGGTCGGCGCGAGATTGCGATACGGCCGCCCGGCGGCCAGCGCCTCCCCGATCGCCGCGCTCTCCTCGGCCCCCACCACACGCCACACCGGGCCCTGTGGCATGCCCTGGTTGCACACGGAGCACAGCCGCTTCCGCGCGCACGCGGCGCTGCGTTCGTAGTCGGTCAGCGCGAACTGCGGCTCTTCCCCCTCCCAGGGAGTGATCGCCGGTACGGGATACCCACGAGCATCACGGGGCCTGGCCTCGACCGCCACCGGCATGGGAACACTCTCGAATCGCACAAGGCCATGACTACCAGGCCCGACGGCTTCCGGCCAAGGCCATGACCGACTGCGGCGAACCGCTCGTCGACGTCCTGCCGCGGGACCCGGATGATCTGTGGGACCGCCCACCCTCAACCCGCCGCGTGCGGAGGGTGATTGACTGGGCCGCATGGACCTCGCTGATGACACGCCGCCGCAGACCGGTCCACCCGTCTCGGCGGCTTGGCGCGTGCCTCCGTTCGACCCCGAACTTGCCGTGGTGCTACGGGGTTTGGGGGATGCGGCGAGAGAGCCGGTGACCCCGGAGAATCTTGCGGCCAGGCAGGAGCGGGATGCTGCCGGCCGGCCCCGGCCGACGGTCCGGGATCTCCGGGCCGACGGCCGCTTCGAGGTGGCGGAGCTGCGGGTGCCGGGGCCGCCGGGCGGGCCGGACGTCACGCTGGTGAGCGCACGGCCCGTCGGGATCACCGGGCCGCTGCCCCTGCTGTACTACATGCACGGCGGCGGAATGATCACGGGCAATGCCTGGTCCGTCCTTCCACGGCTCCTTCGTACATGGGCTGCCACCCTGGAGTTGGCGGTCGTCTCCGTCGAGTACCGGCTGGCGCCCGAGGCCCAGTACCCCGCGGCGGTGGAGGACTGCTACGCCGGGCTCGCCTGGGTGGCCGCACACGCGGCCGAGCTGGGCATCGACGCCGATCGTGTCGTCGTCGGGGGAAAGAGCGCCGGTGGCGGACTCGCCGCGGCTCTCGCCCTGCTCACCCGTGACCGGGGCGGACCCGGAACGATCGGGCAGCTGCTCCTGTGCCCGATGCTCGACGACCGCAACGACACTTTCTCCAGTCACCAGATGGCCGGCACCGACACCTGGGACCGGACGTCCAACGCGACCGCGTGGCAGGCGCTGCTGGGCGACCGGTACGGCGCCTCGGACCTGCCGCCCTACGCGGCTCCCGCCCGTGCCGACGATCTGTCCGAGCTGCCCCCGGCCTACATCGAGGTCGGGTCGGCCGAGACCTTGCGGGACGAGGCCGTGGCCTACGCCCAGGCGATCTGGCGGGCCGGCGGCCAGGCCGAACTGCACGTCTGGCCCGGCGCCTTCCACGGCTTCGACACCTTCGCGCCGCAGGCGGCTCTCAGCCAGGACGCCCGGGACGCCCGTACCCGCTGGCTTCGGCGTGTCCTCGCACAGTCCGACACGGCTCACGGGCCGGTCTGTTGACGCCGGTCATCGGCATCGCCCGGGCAGGTGCTCCCCGTTCGTGCGGTCACGGTGCTCGAGGGCCTTGCCCGGGCTCGGGGCCGCCGCGTGCGATCCGTGTGAGGTCGGTCGTCAGCGAGCCCAGCCACGACACGGTCGCGTAGTACAGGCGCGGCGCGCCGGGCGGTTCGCTGACCGCCCGCTCGGGGACCGGCCCGATCAGCGGAATCCGGCCGGTCGGGGTGTCGGATCCGGGGTCCAGGGCCGCCGAGACCAGCAACATCCGTCCGGCCACCCGCTCCCCCAGCACGCTCACGGATTCCGCCGCCGCGGGGCCGAGTGGGGTGAGCGGCGGCGTCAGCAGCCGCTCGGAGCCCCACAGCGTGTGGTGACCGGCCATCAGCGTGGCCTGCCAGTCCACGGTGGGCGGGGCCGCGCCGCGCGCCGCGCCGCCGAAGGGTGTCGGCTCGCTCTGGAACTGCGCGTACGCGGACTCGGCGAGGACGACCGCGCGCCGCAGGGACCGGTGGCCGGGCGCCCCGGACGGAGCGACCACCGCTCCTCCGCCCGCCACCGAGGCGCCGGTCGCCACCACGATCTCGGCCGCCCTGCGCAGCAGTTCCGCCGCCGCCTGGCGCAGCTCGTCATGGGCACCGCGCGGCCAGGCCAGCACCCCGAAGACGGCGCCGATCACGCTGCCGACCAGCACGTCCAGCATCCTGACCTCCGCCAGCCGCCACGTCGGCACGGACAGCTGGGCGAAGACCAGGGCCACGAGCACGGTGAACAGGCCCTGAGCCCAGCCGACGCCCTTGACCGGCCCCACCGTGAAGGCGAACAGCATCCACACCGGCAGTACGACGGCGTAGACGGCGGTGTCGGTCCCGGCCAGGCTCAGCGCCCCGGCGGTGACGAAAGCCCCGGCCAGGGTGCCCGCGAGCGCCAGACGGATGGTGTGCCAGGTCTCGTCCATGGTGGTCCGGGTGAGGGTGAGGGTCGCCAGGGTGGCCCAGAATCCATGGGGCAGCGTGTCCACCCCCGCCACGAGCCGTGCGGCGGTCAGCGCCAGCGCGATACGGACCGCGTTCTGGAAGAACACCGACCGGCGCCCGGCGTGCCCGCGCAGCCGGTGCCACCACAGGACCGGCGCCCAGGTCCCGGCGTACCAGAAGCGCCCTTGCCCGACCTCCACCGACGCGCGCCTGCCGTGTACCGCGAGATCGGCCGCCGTGGCCATGGCGAGCGCGGCATCGGCGATCTCCAGCACGGCGGCGTGCCGACGCAGTACGGCGGGCGGGAGGTCCGGCCCGGTTCCGGGTGCGCAGCCGCGGGTGGGGACCGGGCCCGCGGAGGCGGCGGACAGGTGTGCGCGCGCCTCGACCAGGTCCTCGTACGGCGTCACCGGTGACGGACCGGCCTCCAGGCAGGCCGCTGTTGCCGTGGCCAGCTCCGCCACCTTCTGCAGTACGGCGGTCACCTCGGTGCCCGGCAGCCCGCCCGGCGCCGCAGGCAGTTGCGCCAGGCGGGCGAGGAGGGTGCGCGTGGCGAGACCGGTGTGGGCGAGGGCGCGGTCGCGCATCCCGGGTCCGGCCGGGCGTTCGGCCTCCGGCACGGTGAGGGACCGCAGACTCCAGCCGCTCGCCCAGGCCTCCCGGATGTCGGGGCCGGTCAGCGCGTACGGCGGCGTGGCGAGGAGGGTCGCGCAGCGCGCGGCGGTGCCCGCGGCACGGGCGGCCCGTTCCCGGTACGACGGCGGGCCGGGCTCGGGGAAGATCAGTGCCTCGGCGGCGATGAGGAGGGCCAGCCCGGTGGTCGTACCGGTCAGGCGTTCACCGAGCGTGCCGGGGGCGTACGGGGGGAAGGACGGGAGGATGTAGAGGAGTTGCAGGCCCGGCGCCGCCCCTGCCGGACGCGGACCGCCCACGGCGGCGAAGGCCAGCGCGAAGCCGACGACCAGCATGCCGACGACGGCGCTCCAGGTCCGCACCGACAGGCAGGTGCCGACGACGACCAGCAGCCAGCACACGGGCAGCAGCCGCAGTACCGTCGCAGCTCGCTGCCGCCCGGTGCCGGGGATCTTGGCGAGGCCGCCCAGTGCCACGGCCGCGAACAGCGCGTAGGTGGCCGCGACGGGACGGTCGAGGCCGTAGCGGAAGAGGTAGAAACCGGCCGCGGCTACCAGCGTCACCCGTACCGCCCGGCGGCCCGGGACGGCGTAGGCGGCCGGAATCCGGCGGGCTGGGACACCACCCACTCCTACAGAATCGCCCACCGCCGCACGCCCGGCGCGGCGGCGAGCGCCGACGGGCCCGGCGTGTCACCCCAGGGTGAAGCGGATCGGCGTTCCCGCCGCCGCCTGGGCGGCCGCCGCCAGAGCGGTCTCGGCGACGACGCCGATCACCGGGTAGCCGCCGGTGGTCGGGTGGTCGTGCAGGAACACCACGGGACGCCCGTCCGGGGGCACCTGCACGGCGCCCAGGACCATGCCCTCGCTGGGCAGTTCGCCGGACGACACGCGTTCCAGCGGTGGCCCTTCGGTGCGCAGGCCGATGCGGTTGCTGCGCTGCGAGACGCGGTAGGTCGCCGAGGTGAGGGTGCGCAGCGCGGCGGGGGTGAACCAGTCGGTGCGGGGGCCGAACCGCAGCGGCAGCGTCAGTTCGGTGGGCGGCGCGGGCCAGGGAGCACTGTCGGGAAGCGCCGGCTGCGGGGCGGGGGCGCCGAGCGGGACGACGTCCCCGTCGCGCAGGGGCGCCGGGCCGAGTCCGGAGAGCAGGTCCGTCGAGCGGCTGCCGAGGACCGGATCGACGGCGATGCCGCCGGCGACGGCCACGTAGGAGCGCACGCCCGCCGTCACGCCGCCCGCGTTCAGGACGCCGCCCGCGGGCACCCGTACGGGCACTCCCCAGGGCGCCGGCCGGCCGTCGACGCTCACCGGGCAGGGCGCGCCGCCGACCACCACGGTGACGCCGCGGTCGGGGCGCAGGGCGCAGCCGGTCAGGGTCGTCTCCAGGACGGCGGCGTCGGGGGTGTTGCCGAGGAGCCGGTTGGCCAGGCCCATGGCGGGGGCGTCCAGGGCTCCGGAGCGGGGAACGCCCAGGTGGGCGTGGCCGCGCCGGCCGTGGTCCTGGACCGTGGTGAGGGCGCCCGCGCGGACGACGGTGAGCTTGACGGTCATGGTGTGCCGTCCTTGGCCACGAACCGCACCCGGGTTCCCGGTGTGAGGAGGGCCGGTTCCTCCCTGCTGAGGTCCCACAGCGGTGCCGGGTCCGGCATGGTGCCGATCAGCTGCCAGCCGCCGGGGGTGGCGCGCGGGTACACCGCGCTGTAGGGGCCGGCGAGCGCGACCGCGCCGGCCGGGACCCGGGTGCGGGGCGTGTCGCGGCGTGGTACGTGCAGTTCGTCGGGGAGGCCGGTGAGGTAGCCGAAGCCGGGGGCGAAGCCGCAGAAGGCGACGTGGTAGGTGTACGAGGAGTGCCGGGCGGCGACCTCGTCGGCGCCGACGCCCCACAGGTCGGCCACCCGGGCCAGGTCCGGGCCGTCGTAGCGCACGGGGATCTCCACGAGTCCCCCTTCGTCGGCGGCGCGGGCGGGCAGGTCCCAGTCGGCGATCCGGCGGGCGAGTTCCCCGGGATGCGTGACGCCGTCCAGGAGTACGGTCCGGGCGCCCGGCACGATCTCCTCGACCGGCGGCAGGGTCCCCGCGGCACGCCGCCGCAGGAGTTCGGCGTGGAAGGCCGCGGTGCGCTCGGCGTCCGGCAGTTCGACGAGCAGTGCGTGCCGCCCGGCCGGGCGCACTTGCACGGACCGGCTCTCGGTCATGCGAAGGCCCCGACCTCGACCCCGGCCGCCTCCAGGGCCTCGCGTACCCGCGCCGCGATCCGGGCGGCGCCCGGGGTGTCGCCGTGGACGCACAGGGAGCGGGCGGCCACGGGGACGGTCGTACCGTCCACGGCTTCGACGGCGCCGTCCACCGCGAACGCCAGCGCGCGCCGGATCACCGCGTCCTCGTCGGTCACCACGGCGCCCGGCTCGCGGCGCGGCACGAGGGTGCCGACGGGGGTGTAGGCGCGGTCCGCGAAGGCCTCCGGTACGGCGGTGAGGCCGGCCTCCTCGGCGGCGGTGAGCAGCCGCGACCCAGGCAGACCGAGCACCGGCAGCGCTCCGCCGGCCAGTCGTACGCCGGCCACCACGGCCAGGGCCTGCTCGGCGTCGTGCACGGTGCGGTTGTAGAGCGCGCCGTGCGGCTTGACGTAGGCCACCTCGGCGCCGGCGGCCTGTGCGAAGACCCGCAGCGCGCCGATCTGGTAGGCGATCTCGGCCGCCAGTTCGTCGCCGGGCACGTCCATGGCGCGGCGGCCGAAGCCGGCCAGGTCGCGGTAGGACACCTGCGCGCCGATCCGTACCCCGCGTTCGGCGGCGAGGTCGCAGACGCGGCGCATCACCGAGGGGTCGCCCGCGTGGAAGCCGCAGGCGACGTTGGCGCTGGTCACGACGGAGAGCAGGGCGTCGTCGTCGGTGAGGGTCCAGCGGCCGAAGCCTTCACCGAGGTCTGCGTTGAGGTCGATCACACTCCGAACGTAATCGATTGTTGAACGATCCGACAAGGGATGCATTTTCCGAACACCTCTTGTTCGATCGTTGAACGATCCCCTAGGGTCCGGGCATCCCTCACGGATTCGGGCCCCCGGATCCGCGCCGCTCGGGCGTCGTGCCCGCTCACGCCTAAGGCCACCGCATGATCGTTCTCCTCGGCGTCGTCGTGGTGATCCTCGGATTCGTCACCCGCCGCAATCCCGTCCTCGTGGTGGGCGTCGCCGGTGTCTTCACCGGCCTGATCGGCGGGATGAACCCGCTGGAGGTCCTCGCGGCCTTCGGCCGGTCCTTCGCCGACAGCCGCTCGGTCACCGTCTTCGCCATCGTCCTCCCCGTGATCGGCCTCCTGGAGCGCTACGGCCTGCGCGAACAGGCCCGCAGGCTCATCGGACGGCTCGGCAGCCTCAGCGCCGGCCGGTTCCTCACCGTCTACCTGCTGGTCCGTCAGGTCACCGCGGCCTTCGGCCTCAACAGCATCGGCGGTCCCGCACAGACGGTACGGCCCCTCGTCGCCCCCATGGCCGAGGCCGCCGCCGAGCGCTCGACGGGGGCGCCGCTGCCCGAGCGCCTCCGGGAGAAGGTGCGCTCCTACGCGGCCTCGGCCGACACCGTGGGTCTCTTCTTCGGCGAGGACTGCTTCATCGCCATCGGCTCGATCCTCCTGATCACCGGCTTCGTCAACTCGACGTACCACCAGAGCCTCGAACCGACCCAGCTGGCCCTGTGGGCGATCCCGCTCGCCGTCTGCGCCTTCCTCATCCACGGTGCCCGGCTGCTGCTCCTGGACCGGCAGCTGCAGCGGGACATGGCGCTCGCCGCCGCCGAACACGACCTGCCGCTTCCGAAGGGGACCAACAAGTGATCAAGGTCGAATGGCTCTACTGGCTGGTGGGTTTCGTCTTCGTCGTCATGGCCGTGCAGATGGCCGCCGACCGCAGCAACCCCAAGCGGTGGACCTCCGCCGCGTTCTGGGGTCTGCTCGGGCTCAGCTTTCCCTACGGCACCGGCGTCGCCAACGCCACCGCGAAGAACGGCGGCTGGACCCTGCCCGCCGAACCGCTCGGCATCGCCGTCCTCGCCCTGATCGTGCTGGCCGGATTCAACTTCCTCGGCAAGGGTGTCCCGGTCACCAGCACCGCCGAGGAACGTGAGACCTCCGCGACCCGGCTCGGCAGCAGGATCTTCGTCCCCGCCCTGACGATCCCGTTCGTCGCCATCGTCTGCGCCTCGTTCCTCGACGAGTCCGGACTGTTCGAGACCGGCAAGGCCACTCTCCTCGGGCTCGGCATCGGCTGTCTCGTCGCCCTCGGCGTCGGCATGCTGGTCACCGGCGAGCGGAAGCTGTCCGTGCCGCTCCACTCCGGGCGCGCCATGCTGGAGGCGATGGGCTCCGCCCTCCTGCTGCCCCAGCTCCTCGCCGTCCTGGGCTCGATCTTCACGCTGGCCGGGGTCGGCACCCAGGTCGGCCGGATCGTGCACGACGTCCTGCCGGACCACTCGAAGTACCTCGCCGTCATCGCGTACTGCCTCGGCATGTTCCTGTTCACCATGATCATGGGCAACGCGTTCGCCGCGTTCCCGGTGATGACGGCGGCGATCGGCTGGCCCGTCCTCATCGAGCAGATGCACGGCAATACGCCGGCCGTCCTCGCGATCGGCATGCTGGCCGGCTTCTCCGGAACGCTCTGCACACCGATGGCCGCCAACTACAACATCGTCCCCGCCACCCTGCTGGAACTGAAGGACCAGTACGGCCCCATCAAGGCACAGATCCCGACGGCCCTGCCGCTGCTGGTCTGCGCCACCGTGATCATGGCACTCTTCGCGTTCTGACCGATACCGGCCTCTGCTTCTCGTGAAGGAAGTGTCATGCCCCGCGTGCTCATCACCGGCTTCGCCCCCTTCGACGGCCAGAAGGTCAACCCGTCCTGGCAGGCCGCCTCGCTGGTGGCGGCCGAGCCGCCCGCCGGACTCACGGTCACCGCCACCGAACTCCCCTGTGTCTTCGGCGAGTCCATCGACGCGCTCCGCGCCGCCCTCCATGCTTGTGCCCCCGACCTGGTCCTGTGTCTGGGCCAGGCCGGGGGCCGCCCCGGCGTCACCGTCGAACGCGTCGCCGTCAACGTCGTCGACGCACGTATCCCCGACAACGCGGGCAACCAGCCCATCGACGAGCCCGTGGTCCCGGGCGGCCCCGCCGCGTACTTCTCCACCCTCCCCATCAAGTCCTGCGTCGCCGCCCTGCGCGCGGCCGGTGTCCCGGCCGCCGTCTCCAGCACCGCCGGCACGTTCGTCTGCAACCACGTCGCGTACGGCCTCGGCCATCTGATCGCCACCGAGTTCCCGCACGCCCGCGGCGGTTTCGCGCATGTGCCGTGGGCCCCGGAGCAGGTCACGGACGGCACCGCCCCGGCGCTGGAACCCACCACGGTCGCCCACGGACTGCGCGCCCTGCTGGTCGCCGCCGCCGGCACCCCCGCGGAGCACGACCTGAAGGTCACCGAGGGAGCCACCCACTGAATCTCCTCGGCCACCCTTCCTTCGAGCGGCTGTACGACTGGGCCTGGCCGGTGGCGCTCGCGGCCGACGACACCCTGCCTGCCTTGTGGCTGGCTGGCTGGCTGCCGAGGGCGCCTTCGCACCGGGCCTCCCGCTCGGCGCGGCGAACTGCCCTCCGTGACCACCAGGGTGGTACGGCCTCGATGCCGGATCCGATGCCGCCCCGGCCGACGGTGTCCGGCCGGCGGCGACTTGCTCCACGACCTGGCTTCGAAGGCCGCCGCCCGCGCCGGAGACGGGCTCAGCCGCTCAGCACCCCGCTCATGCTGGTGGCCGGGACCGTGTCGCCGGGCGGGGGCGTCTTCACCGACACCGGTGTGCCAAGCCCGGACAGCTCCATCGTCACCTTCACCTGGCCTGCGACGAGGCCCAGGGTCATGCGGGCCTGCACGAGCCGGCCCCGGGCGTCGACCCAGGCGTCGGCGAAAACGGGAAGGTCGTCCCCGAGCATGTCCCGAGCCCGGTCCATCTTCGAGCGCACCTCACGGGCCATCCTGAGCGTGAGGGTCTTGTGGTCGAGCATCCCGCGGTAGTGCACGGCCCGTACGCCGTGGACGGTCTCCTCGCCCTGGCGGGAGACACGTTCCATCGCGGATATCTGGCGGAAGACGTGCTCGGGGTCGTTGACCGGGGCTCGAAGGGCGTAGTGCGCCTCGGTCTTGTCACGGGGCATCACGCCCCACACCCCGGCATCGACGCCGGAGGCACCTTTGACATAGACCTTGCCGTCCGCGAAGGTCTCGTCGAGGTGCGAGATGCCGCCCTCCGGGAAGTCGACCGCGAGGGAGCCCCGGTCACGGGCGAAGTCGAACCCACCCGTGACGGTCAGCACGTACGTCTCTCCCCGACCCGTGACCTCGATGCGCTCGTGCAGGCGCGCGCTGGTCGTACCGGTCTTGGTGACGGCTGCGCGCACGGCGCCGCCGGCGGCCGGTGAGGACGAGCCGGTCTCCGGCTTCGCTCCATCGCTCGCGGCACAGCCCGCGCACAGAAACGCGGCAACGGCGGCCAAGGGCAGGGCACGGCGCATCGGCTCTCCAGAAGTCGAGAATTCGTGAATGAGCACTGCCTCAGATGCGTCGTTAGATGCGTCCTGCGGGGCTCGAGGTGGGGACACTGCCGGTGGTCCGGCCGGCGCGCCTCATCGAGTGACTTTACAACGATCTTGCTGTGCGGGTCAGGCTTTCTCCCTCCGGGCCGGCGCCGCAGGCAACACAGTGATGCCTCAGCCCAGTTCGTTCTCGAGCCATTGCAGGACATCCGGGGTCACGGGGTCGGTGATGTCGGCGAACTCCTCATGTTTCTTCAGGAACTTGGCCACGTACGGGCAGACGGGCACGATCCGCTTGCCGGACGCGCGCACGTCGGTGAGCGCCTCCTGGACCAGGCGGGAGGCCAGGCCCTGTCCGGCGAAGGCGTCGTCGACCTCGGTGTGGTAGAAGACGCACTGAGCACCGTGGTCGAGGTAGGCGGTCAGTCCGGCACGCGTGCCGTCGACCAGGATTTCGTACCGGTTCTTGACGTCATTCCGCTGGACGGTGGGGGCGGCGGCGTGCTGGCTCATCGGGTGCCTTTCACAAGGGATGGGTGAGGCGTCGGACGTTTCAGTGGCGCGGTGGATTCCTGCGCGGTGTGATGACGGCGTTCGGCAGGGCGGGGGCGGGCAGCCGCTGTCCCGGATACCCTTCGACGGCGCCGAAGCGATCGGAGGAGTTCTGCCAGTCGTCCCGGGCCTTGGCGATGTCCTCGTGGCTGCGCCCGATGAAATTCCACCACATGACGATCTCCTCCTCGAACGGGGTTCCGCCGAGCAGCACCGTTCGGGCGATGTCGTCCGACTCGTTCGTCAGCGTCAACGCGTCGGCACCCGTGGGGACATAGCCCAGCTCCGCCCGGCGCACCAGGGTGCCGGCCAGGCGCACCTCCCCCTGGTCGACCAGGAGGCCGTGCTCGAAGCCGGGGTCGACGGCGAGCGTGAGGGTCGTGCGCGGCTGGAGGACGATCTCGGCGCCGAGCAGGGGCGTGAACGTCCGCACCGGGGAGACCCGGCCCGCGAGGGAACCCAGGAAGACCCTGATCTCGGCCCCGTCGATCAGCGTGGGCTCGGGTGCGTAGTGCTGGAAGTCCCGCCCGGTGTCGCGGTGCCCCTCCGGCAGGGCCACCCACAGCTGCACGCCGTGCAGGAGGGTGGTCCGCGGGGTGGAGACCTCCGAGTGGGCGATGCCGTACCCGCCCGTCATGAGGTTCAGCTCGCCGGGCCGTACATAGGCGTGGTTGCCCATGCTGTCCCGGTGCTCGATCTCTCCGGTGAACAGCCAGCTCACCGTCTGCAGGCCGGTGTGCGGATGCGGGGCGACCACCATGCCGCCCGTCACCGAGACGTCGTCGGGGCCGTAGTGGTCGGCGAAACACCAGGCGCCGATCAGGGTCCGGGCGCGTTGCGGCAGTGTGCGGCGTACGGTCATCGCCCTGGGGCCGCCGAGGGGCACATCGCGCGGCGTCAGCACGTCGACCTGCACCGTCTCCGCCGACTGCCGACCGTCCACCGCTCCCCCGCATCGCACTTCCGTGGGTTTCGTTTCGACGTTGCTCACCGTGGACCGCCTCCCGACACATATTGTTCTACCTTCAACTATCACCCTGCGGTCAGCGGCCGTCAACACGGGATCGCTCCGGCAATCATCAAGGGCGCTGCTCGGCCGTCGGCAGGCCTTCCGCCGGGCCGGCCCGACCGGCTCCCCGCACACCCAGGAAGCTCCCCGTGCCCCTGACACCGAACCCCACCCCACGCTGCTGCGCCGCGCCCTGTAGCAGGCGGCGATGTCCAGTGCCTATGCACCCGATGTGGACCTTCCTGAACGGCCCCGGCTGCCGCGTGGACATCCCCGCCCTGCACACCGCGCATCCGGAGATCCGCTGGACGACGTTCGCCGGCTGGGCGCGCAGCACGTTCGCGCCGGCCCGCCGGCGCGGCTTGATCGCCGTCGTCAACGAGTCGCGTACAGCAGCGAGGTGAGTGTCTCGGTGAAGGCGGTCGCCGAATGGTCGGCGTGGTCGCGGATCCGCGCGGCGACGGCGTCGGCTCCGCCGCCCTCTACGAGGTGTACGACCCGGTCGGCGCGACGCTCGTGGGCCTCCCGGGTGTCGGGGAGGGTGGACAGATAGAAGTCCGCCGCGTCGTAAGCCATGTGGAACACATGCTTCTTCACATCGCTCAGCGTCAGGTAGTCGTCCTCGGCCGTCGGAGCCGGTCCGGGGGCGCCGACGCACAGCACCGGGGTGCCCGCACCCCATGCGTTGACACACAGGTGGTAGGTGTCGGTGATCACCAGCCGGTACCTGGACAGAACCCGCACCAGGTCGCCGACGGTGTGGTCACCGGGACGGGGCGCGATGTGGCCGACCTGGGATGGGATGTCCCGGTCGAACCAGGGCAGCCATTCCAGCGGGGCTCCGAACCGATCGGCAAGGCCCTGGCAGAAGGCGGGGAGCCAACCGGGGATCGGGGTACGCGCGCCGAGGAAGACACCGATCGCCCCATCATCCGGGAGATCCACCGACCATGGTGTGGTCGGCAGGTGGTCGAGGTCACCCGGACGGGACAGCAGCGCCGCGTCCGCACCGAAGTACTCGGTCGTATGGTCCCCACGGAAGTGCGCGATCTTGGCAGCCGACAGCGGGTCACGCATCCAGACTCGGTGGCTTCGCGTCATCAGGCGTGAGAACGGGGGTCCGTATTCCCTGTCCTCGTAGTCGGACTGCGCGTTGTGCAGGATCGTGCCGCCGTAGCTGAGGGTGCGCGCGAGGAGGTCGTCCGGCTGGTCCGCGAGCAGCAGCGTGCGGTTGAGCAGAGTACGGGCGGCGGCGCGGTCCGCCGCCATGCCGAAATCGAGCAGACGGTTCGTCGCGTCCTGTGTCAGATAGTGCCGTGCGTGCAGGAAGTCGCCCCAGAAGACGACCGCGTCGTGGTCGCGGAGCGTGTCGAGGTGCTCGGCCAGTGCACGGAAGCGGAACGGGAATCCGGTGCCCTGCGCACATGCGCGCAGGGGTACGGTCTCCGGCGGGTGAAGGGTGTACCAAGTCGTGTCGATCTCGGTGCCCATACGCCGGCGCAGGGACTCGAAGGCCAGGTCGACGGTCAGCATTCCTGTGTTGCGGTAGCCGAGGTTGGGCGCGGTGACGACGGCGACACGTGCCACGTGTTCAACGGCTGCGCCGCCGGGGATGCATCGTTCGCTCGGGCTGTCCGGATTGATCACCTGATCTCCAAGCCCCCCTGTTATGGTGCGCCGATGTCATCGATCAAGCAGTTCCAAGTCACCTTTGACTGCGCGGAACCAGAGCGCCTCGCTCGCTTTTGGTGCGAGGTGTTGGGGTACGTCGTATCGCCGCCACCGGCGGGGTTCGCCACGTGGGACGATTTCGACCGCTCCCGGCCTCCTGAGGATCAGGGTTCATGGTTCGCATGCAGTGATCCCTCGGGCGTGGGCCCGCGACTGTTCTTTCAGCGTGTTCCCGAAGGCAAGGTCGTCAAGAATCGGGTGCATCTTTGCGTGCGGGTCGGCACCGGCCTCGTGGGTGAGGAGCGCCTGGCCACGCTCGAAGCCGAGTGCGCCCGTCTGATCCCGCTCGGCGCGGTACGGGTGCGACTCCTGTATGACGGCAACGATTCGTGCATCGTGATGCAGGACATCGAGGGCAACGAGTTCTGTCTCGACTGAGTATCCTCCGGGCCGGTGATGACAGCGGGGCGAGCCGCCTCAGCGTCAAGTTCGTACGAACCCCTGGCCCGGACCGACCCGTTACCAGCGCACAGCGGTGAAGTCGATGGGACGGGGCCTCAGTTCGCGGGTGCGCTTTGTCAGGTGGTGCAGGCGGCGGGCCATGTCGTCGGCGGGGAGGCGGCGGCGGTCGCCGTGGCCGGGCAGCAGCCACTCGAAGCGCAGTCCGCTCGCGGTCCGGGCCAGGGAGGCGGCCAGTTCGCTGATGGAGTACCAGGTGACGCTCTCGGCCACCTCGATGTCCGCCGTGGTGCGCGACCAGTAGAAGCTGTCGCCGCTGAAGCAGTACCGCTCGTCCGCCAGGAAGAGGACGCTGCCTCGAGTGTGGCCGGGCAGGGGGTAGGCGATCACCCCTTCGGCGATCTCCGCCGGGTCGGTGCCGCGCAGTACGCGGTCGGCTTCCGGGGCGGCATCGAGATCCCCCTCGTGGATCCACAGCCGGGCGCCGAAGCGGTCGGCGTAGCGGCGGCCGTGCGCGGCGTGGTCGCGGTGGGTGAGCAGGACGTCGGTGACCGGGCCCAGCCCCTCGTAGCGCGCGGCCAGCGACGTGCTCCAGCGCGGCGTGTCCACCATCATCGCGGTGCCGTCGGGGCGGCGTAACAGGTAGGAGTTGGCCCCTGCGGTGTGCGTGGAGTTGTGTCCGCACAGGTACACGGTGTCGTCCAGCGCCATCGGGAAGGGATCCAGTGTCGCGTCCAGCCGCCCGCCCGGGGGCCGGACCGACCGGGTGGGGCAGGCATGCGCGGCGGCGTGGAGCTGCCGGACCTCGGTTCGGTCGCGCGGCTGGCGCAGAACGGCCGAGCGGCCGTCGACCTCACCGATCAGGCCGGGCGCGAGCTGCCGCGCGACGTCGCAGTTCGTGCACCGTTCGTCCACATGCCAACCGCCCTCGAGCCGTTCGTCGCTCATGGCCTGTTCCTCTCCGCATCGCGTTCGTCGAGCCGGTTCGTCACCCCCAGTCGTATCCGTGCCGTGCGTGGAAAAGGAAGGGGGTCCGGATCTTGTGCTTGCGGCCACACCCGTCTCTCTGCGGTTCGGTCGGAGTTTCAGCGGCTACGTCGCCGGCGCCGACGTCAGCATCGAGAACCCGGGCGGCGACACGTCTCTCGCCACCCACCTGAAGTACCGATTCGTCAAGTGACCCGGCAGACGGACACGGTCGGCGCGGTCAACGCCTCGGCTCCGCGCCCTCGGCGCCGAGTGCCCAGGCCCCGTAGGCCGCCCCGGCCGTCTCGAAGGAGAAGATCACGTGGGACGCGGCGGTGTTGACGTCCCGCCAGAACCGCTGGACCGGGTCGCCCTCGAAGTGTCCGGTCGTCCCGGTGCCGCGGAAGAGCCGCTCTACGGCGGACACGGACAGTTCCACCGCCAGTGCCAAGTCCCGCGGACCGCGGGCCGCCGCCTCGCCCTCCTTGGTCGCCTCGACGCCGTCGGCGACCCGCGCCGCCCGCTGGACGAGGAGTTCGGCGGCGTCCACCTCGGCGGCCGAGCGCGCCAGGTCGATCTGCACGGACGGTTTGTCACGCAGCGGGGCGCCGCGCCGGTCGACCCGCCGGATGCTCTGCTCGGCAGCGGCCCGCACCGCACCCCGTGCGGCGCCCACGACGGGCACGGCGAGCGGCAGCGCGTTCACCTCGTTCACCGCCACCGTGTGGCAGCGGGCCTCGGAGGCCGTCGCCCGCCCCGCGTTGATGTCGAACCTCGACAGGGTCAGATGCCCTGGCACGAACACGTCGTCCAGGACCATCGTGTCGCTGCCGGTCCCGCGCATGCCGAGCGTGAACCAGGTGTCCTTCACGGTGATGTCCGCCTGCGGCACCGCGAAGAACCGCACCTCGCCCCGCCCGTCGGGGCCCACTGTGCCGGGTACGGCGGAGCAGGCGAAGACCCAGTCGGCGAAACGCACCCCGCTGATGTACTTCCACTCGCCGCTCAGCCGCCAGCCACCGGAGACGGGCTCCGCCTTCCCGGCCGGCATGAGCGCGCCCGCCATCAGGGCGTCCGGCCCATCGCCCCAGAGCACCGCCTGCCCCTCCACGGGCAGGTAGGCGCCGTACCGGGCCGCGTACGCCGACAGCGAGGCGGCCCAGGCCGCCGAGGCGCAGCCCTCGCCCACCAGGGTCACCGCCGAGGTCATGTCCACGAAACGGCCTTCGGTACCGCCGAAGGCCGCGGGCACGAAGTGCCGGGCGAATCCGGCCTCCCGCACCGCCTCGACCACCTCGGGCGCAAGGCGCCGGGCGGTCTCCGTCTCGTCGCTGCTCCGCGCCGCGATCTGCGCCACGCGCGGAGCGCCGGCGACGACCGCCGCCACGCTCGGCCTCTCGGCAAGGATCGTCGCCGTGCTGTCGCTGAGCATATGTTCGCCACCTCCATCGGGATGGCGGCAGTCTCTCCGGCCGAGCCCGCGAGGGGCCGCACCCGAGCCGGGACCGGCCCGTCAATCACCCGACCGGCTTCAATCCCAGCCGGCGACGAGCCGCGCCGGCCGCGCCAGACGCCGACGACGACTTGAGGCCGCGTTCCCGAGCCTCGCGGGACGACGCACTTCGGCCGCGTGTCCCACCTCACCATCCGAATTGGTGAACGTGATCCACCTCGTCCCTGGCGGCCCCTTAGGCTGGCCCCTGCAGCTGGTTCGCCCCGTCAGCCAGGCGGGAGCGTCGTAAGAGGGAACCCGGTGGGAATCCGGGACTGCCCCGCAGCGGTGAGCGGGAACGACCGCCGTCATACGCACTGGGCCCGTAGCGGGCCTGGGAAGCGACGGCCAGTAGGTGTCCTCGCCTTGGCAAAAGGCATGGGCGTGCCCGCGAGTCCGAAGACCTGCCAACTGCCCGCGCGCGGGACGACTCGTGCGCGGACATCCCGGTGACCTCGAGGGCGGGTCGGCGTCGTATGCACCGAACGGACGGCCGTGGGCCGCTGCCGTCCGGGCTGTCGCCCCTTCGCGTTCTCGTCCCGTCCCCGGGATCTCAGGGATTCATCTCGCGAAGGAGATCTCCGTGACCAGCACGTCCGCAGCCGTGGCAGCACGGGCCACCGTGTACGGCTACCCCCGCCAGGGTCGGAACCGGGAGCTGAAGAAGGCGATCGAGGGCTACTGGAAGGGCCGCGTCACCGCCGACGCGCTGACGGCCACCGCCGCCGAGCTGCGGCGGGGCAGCTGGCAGCAGTTGGCGGACGCCGGCATCGACGAGGTGCCGACCGGCGACTTCTCGTACTACGACCACGTACTCGACACCACCGTCATGCTCGGCGCGATCCCCGCACGCCACCGGGAAGCGGTCGCCGCGGATCCGCTCGCCGGGTACTTCGCCATGGCGCGCGGCACCCAGGACGTCGCACCGCTGGAGATGACCAAGTGGTTCGACACCAACTACCACTATCTGGTGCCCGAGTTGGGACCGGACACGGTGTTCGCGGCCGACCCCGCCAGGCAGGTCGCCGAGCTGCGGGAGGCCCTCGCCCTGGGCCTGGCCGCCCGCCCGGTCCTCGTCGGTCCCGTCACCTATCTGCTGCTGGCCAAGCCCGCACCCGGCGCGGCCGGCGACTTCGACCCGCTCGCCCTGCTGGACCGGCTGCTGCCGGTGTACGGCGAGATCCTGGCCGATCTGAGGGCGGCCGGGTCCGAGTGGGTCCAGCTCGACGAGCCCGCCCTCGCCCAGGACCGTACCCCGGGCGAGCTGAACGCGGCCGCCCGCGCCTACCGGGTGCTCGGTGCCCTCGCCGACCGGCCCAAGCTGCTGGTGGCCTCCTACTTCGACCGGCTCGGTGAGGCCCTGCCCATCTTGGCCAAGGCTCCGGTGGAGGGTCTGGCCCTGGACTTCACCGAGCGGGCCGCCGCCAACCTGGAAGCCCTGGCCGCGGTCGGCGGACTGCCCGGCAAGCGGCTGGTCGCCGGAGTCGTCAACGGCCGCAACATCTGGGTCAATGACCTGCGGCAGTCCCTCGCCACCCTGGGCACCCTGCTGGGTCTCGCCGACCGGGTCGACGTCTCGGCGTCCTGCTCCCTCCTGCACGTGCCCCTCGACTCAGCCATGGAACGGGACGTCGAGCCGCAGATCCTGCGCTGGCTCGCCTTCGCCCGTCAGAAGACCACCGAGATCGTCACCCTCGCCAAGGGCCTCACCCACGGCCTCGACACGATCGCCGCGGAACTGGCCGCGAACCGGGCCGACCTGGCCTCCCGCGCCCACTCCCCCCTCACCCACGACACGGCCGTACGCGCCCGGGCGGCCGCCGTCACCGAGTCCGCCGCCCGCCGCTCGCAGCCGTACGCCGAGCGGGCCGCGGCCCAACGCGCCCGTCTCGAACTGCCGTTGCTGCCGACGACCACCATCGGTTCGTTCCCGCAGACCGCCGAACTGCGGACCGCCCGCGCGGACTTGCGCGCCGGGCGGATCGACGCCGACGGCTACGAGGCGCGTATCCAGGCCGAGATCGAGGAGGTGATCTCCTTCCAGGAGAAGGCCGGACTGGACGTCCTCGTGCACGGAGAGCCCGAACGCGACGACATGGTCCAGTACTTCGCGGAACGGCTCACCGGCTACCTGGCGACCCGGCACGGCTGGGTCCAGTCGTACGGCACCCGTTACGTCCGCCCGCCGATCCTCGCCGGTGACGTCTCCCGGCCCGCGCCGATGACCGTGCGCTGGACGACCTATGCCCAGTCGCTCACCGACCGCCCCGTCAAGGGCATGCTCACCGGCCCCGTCACCATGCTCGCCTGGTCGTTCGTCCGCGACGACCAGCCGCTCGCCGAGACCGCCCGGCAGGTCGCCCTCGCCCTGCGCGACGAGGTCGACGACCTGGAGGCGGCCGGGACCCCGGTGATCCAGGTCGACGAGCCCGCGCTGCGCGAGACGCTGCCGCTGCGCGCCGCCGACCGCCCCGGCTATCTCGCCTGGGCCACCGAGGCGTTCCGGCTCACCACCGGTGGCGTACGCCCGGACACCCAGATCCACACGCACATGTGCTACGCCGAGTTCGGTGATGTCGTCCAGGCCATCGACGACCTCGACGCCGACGTCATCAGCCTGGAGGCCGCCCGCTCCCACATGCGGGTCGCCCGGGAACTGGCCGCCCACGGCTACCCGCGCGAGGCCGGACCCGGTGTCTACGACATCCACTCCCCGCGCGTACCCAGCACACCGGAGATGGCCGAACTCCTGCGCACGGGCCTGCGGGTGATCTCCGCCGAACGGCTGTGGGTCAACCCCGACTGCGGCCTGAAGACCCGCGGCTGGCCGGAGACCCGGGCCTCGCTGGAGAACCTGATCGCGGCGGCCCGCGCGGTACGAGCGGAGCTGTAGCGGACCCGCGGACCACGGACTGCGAGGATGCGTCCATGGTCACGGCTGTGGAGTGGGAGCGGATCCGGGAGACTCTGCGCTTCGGGCAGGTCTTCCGGGGCACCGTCGTGAAGGTGCCCCGACCTGGTGCGATCGGGATCTTCGTGGACATCGGTCTGCGGGTCGGGGGCTTCGTCGACGTCCTGCTGCTGCCCGCGGAGGAGGAACGCTGGCCGGCCGAGGGTACGGTCGCGGACTTCGAGGTCTGGTGGGTGGACTGCCGTAGGCAGGTGCGGCTGAAGCCGTCCGATCCGCGGTTTCTCCGCGTGGACTTCGCGGAGTTCGCCGCGCGTGTCAGGCCCGGTTGGCCCGCCGACATCGGCCGGCCGGTGTCGCCACGGCACCCCGCTTGCGGAAGCTGATGTCGATGCCGTCCTCCGGTTTCTCCCGGACCCGGGACCACGAGCCGGATCCGCCGCGCCGCCGGCCCGTCGGGCGCCCGTTTTCGAGGGGCGCCCGGCGGGCACTTGGCGGGTGGTGGCCCGACGGGGCACCCGCTCCTCCCGGTGTCTTCGCCCGGCGGCGGACGGGAAGGGTGCGGCTCGCCGTGATGGCCTGGGACGACAGTGGGAGGCCGCCGTGCAATTGGAGGAGTTCCTGGCCCAGGTCCGTGACCGGGGGGAGTACCGGAGCCGGGAGGAGGCCGAGCGCGTCTGCGAGGCGGTCCTGTGGGTGCTCGCGACCCGGATCGCGCCGGACGAGGCCGACGAGCTGGCGGCGCGGTTGCCCGCCCCGCTGGACGAGGCCCTGCAGCTGGACCGGGGGCGTCCCGAGACGTTCGACTGCGACGAGTTCTTGCGGCGGGTGTCCGTGCAGACCGGCGCCCGGCCCCGCACCGCGGAGTGGGACGCGGACGCCGTGCTGTCCACGGTCGCCGACGCGGTTCCCGACCTGCAGCTCGACCGTCTCCTGTCCGCGCTTCCGGCCCGCTACGGCGAGTTTTTCGGCAGATCGGGTCCGGACTGACAGACCTCGCAGACCGTGCGGCGCACGCTCCGGCCCCGGCGAGGTTTCGGCATGCTGGACAGCAGCCTCGCCGGTGCCGTCGCGCCGAGCGGTCACATGTCCTGCCGCGCCGGCTACCCGGACTCCCGCAGGAAGAGCAGACGCTCGTCGCACCACCGCCTGGCCGTCTCGGCGACCTCTTCCAGCGCGCCCGGCTCACCGAACAAGTGCGTCGCTCCCTCGACGACGTACAGGGAGTGCGGGGCCCGCAGGCGCCGTGCCGCCTCCTCGTTCAGCTCCTGCACCTGCTGGTCCTGGCCGCCGACGATGAGCAGGACCGGGGCCCGCACCTGTTCCAGGGCGTCGCCCGCCAGATCGGGCCGGCCGCCGCGCGACACCACGGTCAGCACCCGGTCCGGCCGCTCGGCAGCGGCCACCAGCGCCGCCGCGGCGCCCGTGCTGGCGCCGAACAGGACGACCGGGAGACCGCGGGTGTCGGGCTGGGTGTCCAGCCAGTCGATCGCGGCCACGAGCCGTCGGCCGAGGAGCGGGATGTCGAAGCGGTGCTCGGCGGTGAGCGCGTCGTGCCGCTCCTCCCGTTCGCTGAGCAGATCCATCAGCAGCGTGCCGAACCCGGCGGTGCGCAGCTCGGCGGCCACCATCCGGTTGCGCGGGCTGTGCCGCGAGCTGCCGCTGCCGTGGGCGAACAGCACCACGGCCCGCGCCGCCGCAGGGACGACGAGGTCACCGGGGAGCGTGGCGTCCGTGGTGGGCACGAGAACCATGTCGGAGATCATCGACATCAACTTCTTCCACGTCTGCCGATCCGGTCCGTACCCCACCAGTGTGTGATCGGTCATGGGGTGGGCGCATCCCGCGGTGACCGCCGGGCGGGTACGGCCGTGGTGCCGCGCACGATCAGGTGCGGGGTGAGGACGACCTCGCGCGGCTCCGTACGGTCCTGGTCGAGCCGTGCGACGGCGCCGGCCACCGCATGGCGGGCCTGTTCCCGGGCGCTCTGGCTGACGGTGATCAGGTTGAAGCAGCTCAGCCTGGAGAGCGTGTCGCGACCGCGGTGGGCAACCGAGGGCCGCCGAGCAGACGCAGGACGGCGCGTTCCCCGGCCGCCTCGGTGTTGTCTCCGGCGAGGATCCGCACCTGGTCGCCCAGCCCGTGACGGCGTATGGCGGTGCGGTAGCCGCGGCGCCGGTCGGTGGCGATGACGGCCTTGCCGCCGCCGCGCTGTTCGGAGGCCCATGAGGCGAGGATGCGCAAGCCGTGGCGACGTGGTGGGCACCGCACCAGGTACGGAAGTCCGCGTCCTGGACGGACAGTTCTCCCACGAGTGCGCTCAGCCGGGGGTCGTCGGGGCATTTCGCGGCTTCCATGCGCAACTGCGCGACACAGGGGCATGGCAGGGTCCGTGAAAACCAGGCGGACGTAATTCCGGTGCTTTTCGGGAACCGCGCCGAAATCGGTGATGAGCGCGGCCGCGAGGGAATTCAGTTCGGGGAGAGTTTTCTCCCAGGATGTTTTTCTCCCAGGATCTTCCGCTCCCGGGAGGACTCTCCCCTTTGCGCTTCTGCGCAGGGGTGCAAGCCTGAAAAGACATAAACACCCCTTGCGAGAAGGAAACCGATGGAGTTCGCCAAGCCTCAGCCCACCGCCAAGGGCCCGGACGACTGGTTCACCGGTGACGTGTGGTTCGACGTCATCTGCGCCGGACAGGAGCCCTCCCGCATGCGCGCCAACATGGTGCGCTTCTCCCCCGGTGCCCACACCGCCTGGCATCGCCACGCCGTCGGCCAAACCCTGCACGTGGTGGCAGGCATCGCCCTGATCGGCACCTGCGACGGCACCGTCTTCGAGGCCCACCCCGGGCAGACCGTGACCTGCCCGCCCGGCGAGGAGCACTGGCACGGGTGACGACCGCCCCGAGACCACCTGGCTGGAGAAGGTCACCGACGAGCAGTACGGCGGCCCCCGCACCCGCAGCCACTGATCCGCGGATCCTCGACGGTCCCCGCCCCCGGCTGTCCAGCTCTGGAAAGTGAGACACCCATGCGGGCCACATTCATGTACGAGGCCGGTGACGTGCGCGTCCAGGACGCAGCGGACCCGGTGATCGAGCAGCCCACCGACGCTGTCGTACGCATCACGCGTTCCTGCATCTGCGGCAGCGATCTGCATCCCTTCCACACCCTGTCCGCCGCGGACGGCCCGGCGCCGATGGGGCACGAGTTCATCGGCGTCGTCGAGGAGCTGGGCTCCGCGGTGTCCGGACTGCACCGCGGCGACCTGGTCGTCTCCCCGTTCGCGTACGCGGACAACTCCTGTGAGTACTGCCGTGAGGGCCTGCACACCTCATGTCCGAAGGGCGGCTTCTACGGCGTCGGCGGTGTCGGCGGCGCCCAGGCCGAGGCGGTACGCGTACCGCAGGCACAGGGCACCCTGGTCAAGCTCCCGGGCGGAGTCGACGAGGCGCTGCTGCCCTCGCTGCTGACGCTGGCCGATGTCTACGGCACCGGCTACCACGCCGCCAGGCAGGCCGGCGTACGGCCCGGTGACACGGTCACCGTCATCGGTGACGGCGCGGTCGGTCTCCTGTCGGTGCTCTCGGCCAGGCAACTCGGTGCGGAGCGGATCATCCTGATGGGGCGGCACCAGGACCGTACCGATCTGGGCCGCTTCTTCGGGGCCACCGACGTGGTCCCGGAGCGCGGCGAGGAGGGCATCGCCAAGGTGCGCGAGCTGACCGGCGGCCACGGCACGCGTGCCGTGCTGGAGGCCGTCGGCCACATGCCCGCCTACGAGATGGCCGTCGGCGCCGTCCGCCCGGGCGGCGTGATCAGCCGGGTCGGGGTGCCGCAGTACGAGGAGGCCCCCGTCGGCTTCGGCAGCCTCTTCGGCCCGAACATCACCCTGACCGGCGGCCCGGCGCCGGTCCGCGCCTACATCGGCGAACTGCTGCCGGCCGTCCTGGACGGCACTGTCGACCCCGGCCGCGTCTTCGACCGCACGATCGCGCTGGACGAGGTGCCCGAGGGGTACCGGGCGATGGACCGGCGCGAGGCCCTGAAGGTCATGATCACGCCGTGACGCCGCAGGTCGTCGGCCCGTCGGGGGAGACCTGACGCCCGTCTTCGACACCTTCTCGAAGTCATCCACGTAGCTGATGACGAGCCACAAGAACACCCTCGACGTGCTGCGCTCCGGACGAGCGGCTCGCGGCCCCCACCCCCTCCTCGTCCACGGCCCCGAGTCCAGCGGCCGACCCGACTGAGGCAGCCGGCCGAGCCGCGGTTCACCTCCCCGGCCGTGGTCCGGATTGCGCTCGGGTTCGTCGCCGCTCATCGTCGGAAGGGTGAGCATGTCCTCCGCGTTGCGGCGGTCCGACAGCCCCCGCGAGACCGGACGCGGTCGGATGGAGGGTCCCCCGGGCGTTCTCCGGGCCCTCGCCGTCTTCGCGGCCGTTCGTCTCGTCGGGGTCGCCTTGGTGACGGTGGTCGACGGATTCGCCGGCCGCCCGTTCGGGAAGAGCCTCGCCCATGCGTGGGACTCGGTCTGGTACCTGCACATCGCCGAGCACGGCTACGGCACCACGTTGCGCATCACCGCCTCGGGCGCGGTCCAGACGGACTGGGCGTTCTTCCCGCTGTATCCGGGACTCATCCGGGCCGTGAGCGGCTTACTCCATGTGACCGCGGGTCAGGCCGGTCTGCTGATCGCCTGGAGTTCCGCGGTGCTCGCCGCGTACGGCATCTACGCGATCGGCCATCATCTCTACGGCGGGACGGTCGCCACCGCTCTGGTCGCCCTGTGGGCCGTACTGCCGCAGTCGGTCGTCCTCACCCTGGCCTACACCGAGCCGCTGTTCACCGCATGCGCCGCCTGGTCCCTGTATGCCGTGCTGCGGTGCCGCTGGCTGGCCGCGGGCGTGCTGGCGCTGCTGGCCGGCCTCGCCCGGCCGAACGGCATCGCAGCGGCTGTGGCCGTCGCCGCCGCGGCCGTGCACGAGGTCGTACGGGGGCGTGCGCGCGTTTCGCCGGCACTGCTGGCCGGGACACTGCTCGGTCCGCTGGGCTGGGCGGGCTATGTGCTGTGGGTGGGCACGCGGACCGGCGACCTGTTCCACGGCTACCTGCATGTGCAGAGCGCCTGGAATTCACGCCTGGATCTGACGGTCGGGCCCCTGCGGTTCCTGGAGTCGATGCCCTTGCAGGGCAACGTGACCTATCCGGTGGCCGTGCTCGTCGTCGTGGCGGGCATCGTGTCGTTCTGCCTGCTGTGCCGGGACCGCGGCCCGCTGCCTCTGGTGGTCTTCGCGGGCGTCCTGCTCCTGCTGGTGGTCGCGGTGTCCGGCCCTTCCTCCTCCAAACCCCGCTTCCTCCTCCCGGCGTTCCCCCTGCTCATCCCGCCGGCTCGCGCCCTGGCACGAGCGTGGCGGACCAACCCGTCACCCCGGGCCCGTCTGCTGTGCGGCGGCCTCGCGGCCGTGTCCCTGCTCTACGGCGCCTACCTGGCGGCTCTCGCCGGTCAGGCCCCGTAAGGCCCGCCGCGCGGAGCGTGCGCCGGTTTCGAGTACGGCTCACAGGTCCTTGCGCATGAGGACGCACATGGTCTCGTACCGGCGGATCACACCGTCCGGTCCTTCCTCGTCCCACGCGTCCGGCGCACGGCCGTACGCCACATAGCCCAGGCGCTCGTACAGCGCACGGGCCCGAGG
Source organism: Streptomyces sp. NPDC001709 (assembly GCF_053596375.1). Lineage (NCBI taxonomy): Bacteria > Bacillati > Actinomycetota > Actinomycetes > Kitasatosporales > Streptomycetaceae > Streptomyces > Streptomyces sp. NPDC001709. Next base: position 178,623 of record NZ_JBSFGB010000020.1, read on the forward strand.
GCTGCCCTCCTCCACGGCGAGTTCCGACCTGCGCAGGCCGCGTCCCACGATGCGCTGTTCGGCGGCCCGGATCAGCAGCGTTCCCAGACCGCGGGACTGCAGCGCCGGGAGCACGGCGAGCTGCCACAGGGTCCCTGCGCCCTCGGACACCTGGTAGTCGACGCCGCCGATCGCCACCGGCAGATCGGCCGGGGTGCAGACGGCCAGGTAGTCCACCTCTCCCGCCGCGGCGCGCGCCAATTCCCGCTCGACCTGCCGCAGGTGGGTGGCCGAGCCGGACCAGGTGCATGCGGGCAGATCCCGGGGCAGCAGGTCACGCACGCAGACGGGCAGGACGAGGGTCGCTTCGGTCGGCCGACCTTCACTGCTCACCGGCCTGGGCATACCTAGGGCCTGTCCGGCGGATCCTGTCGCAGACGCGGGGGCTGATGAGGCGCCGTCACTTTCCTGCGACCTGATCCGCCGGACAGGCCCTAGATGTCCTCGGGACCGGCCGTGCTGCGCAGTGTGCTGATCATCGCGAGGACGGCCGGGCCGTCCGGCGGGGTGAGACGCTCCGTGTCGCCGTGGGTCAGGAGTCGTTCGAGGGCCCCGTCTTCGACGAAAGGGCGCAGGTAGTCGGGCAGGTTCATGTGGAGGCGCCCACGGTTGCTCGGGGAGAGCTGGACCTGGTCGAAGAACGTCGCCAGGATCTGCCACGAGTAGGGTTCGGACGTGAGGACGTGGAAGAAGTCGCGGTGTCGCGTCCGGATGATGAGCAACTCGGCGAGCTGCAGCCGGAACTCACGGGTCAGACCGCGCCTGGTCTGGGCATGGTGGACGGCCAGAGCCATGTTGTAGACGTTGATGTAGCGCTTGAGCCGACGGGGATTGCCGCCCAGGCCACGGCGGAGCAGTTCCCAGAAGAAGGCGTCGTCCGCCAGGTCGGAGACATAGGGCTTGAACACCTCGCGCAGGGTGTCGAAGCCGACGTCCGGCAGGAAGAAGGGCAGTTGGACGATCTTGTCCAGGTAGGCCATGCCGGAGACCACTTCGGAGGGTGCCCCCTTGAGGGCGTCGCCGAACTTGTTGGTGGCGATCGCGGCCAGCACGTCCAGGTCGAGGGCCAGCACGAAGACACACTGGGAGTGGGCGAGAAAGAGCTTCAGCGACTCCAGCACCGTCATCGCCGACTCGGGGGTGCACCGGTCCAGGTCGTCCACGAAGACCACCAGCCGGCCGCCCTCACCGACGAACTCCTGGACGGCGTCCGCGAAGTCGAACTCGAAGCTGTTCACCTGCCGGTACTGCTGGGAGTCCTCCTCGGAAAGGCTCTTGAGCAGTTCGTCGACGTCACCGCCCTTGATGACACCGCCGGTGCCGAGCGCGGCCGCGGTGCCCAGGCCCGCGCGCACCGAGAGCCACGTCGCGGCCTTGGCGAGCCGGACGGCCTTCTCCTTGAGGGTGTCCTTCTTCTCCATCTCGGCGAGGATGGTGTGCAGCAGGGCCGCCCAGACCTCGACCTTGCGATCGTACTTCCAGGGGTTGAACCAGATCGTCCTGGTCGACTCCGTCTTCAACCGCCGCTCCCACAGCCGCAGGAAGCTCGACTTCCCCGCACCCCAGGAGCCGAACACGCCGACGGTCAACGGCAGCGGCGTGGCCTGCTGCACCGCCGCGTGCAGGACGTCGACGTACGGGCCGAAATGGAACGAGTCGTCCGCGGGGCTGGTGACGGGGTTGTCGGTGAGAGGACGCAACTGACCTTCTCCTGTGTACCGGATTCCAGTGCCGGGGGCGATTATCGCGCCCTCCCAACGTGCTGTCAGGCGAACGGAGTTGGCGTCAGGCGCTGGACAGCCGCCCACGCAGCACCGCCTCCATCGTGACGGGTTCGCGACCGATGAGGGCGGCCAGGGCCGGGTCCACGGCCGTGAACTCCCCCGCGCGGGCGGCGGTGAAGATGCCCAGCAGCTGGTCGGCCGTCTCGGCGGGGACGCCTCGGCCCACCATCTGCTCCCGGAAGTGGCCGTCGGGAACGGAGATCCGCGTGATGGTGCGGCCGGTGAGTTCCCCGGCGATGGCGGCGAGGTCGTCGAAGGTCAGCGCCTGTGCGGCGGTGAGCGGCGGGGTGGGGCCGTCGAAGCGCCCCTCGTCGGCCAGGACGGCGGCTGCCGCGTCGGCGAGGTCGGCGTGCGCGGTCCAGCAGACCGGCCCGTCGGCGGGGAGTACGACCTCGCCGGTCTCCAAGGCGGGACCGAGGAACTGCAGGGCGCTGGCGGCGTGGAAGCCGTTGCGCAGCGAGGTGAACGGCACGCCGCAGGCACGCAGCGCCTCCTCGGTGGCGGCGTGGTCGCGGCAGGCCTGGAAGCGCGAGGCGGCGCCGGCGCCCATGTGGCTGGTGTAGAGGATGCGGCGGGCACCCGCCGTTACGGCCGCTTCGATGGCGGTCCGGTGCTGCCGTACGGCCTCTTCGCCGAGTTTGTCGACCGAGACGACGAGGACCTGCGTGGCGCCCTCGAAGGCGTGGGCGAGGCTCGCGGCGTCGCTGAAGCTGCCCTGCCGTACCCGCACCCCTCGGTCGGCCAGGCCCTGTGCCTTGCGCGGGTCGCGGACACTCACGCCGATCTGCTGCGCGGGTACGCGGGTGAGCAGCCCGTCGACTATGCGGCGCCCGAGCTGTCCGGTGGCTCCGGTCACGATGATCACGATGCTCTCCAGGGAAATTCGAGGCCGATCACTGATTCCAGTGATATCAACTTCACGTTATCACTGATATTAACGATGGAAGCAATGATCCGATACCATCGATTCATGCCCTCGCGTACACACAGCCGGAGCGACGACCCGGCCACCGACGCCGACAGCGCTCCCCCGGTCCGCGAGCAGACCCGGCAGCGGGTCATCGAGGCCGCCATCGACCTGCTGGAGCGCGCGGGCCGGGACGCGGTCACCACACGCGCGGTCGCCGACGCGGCGGGGGTACAACCTCCGGCCATCTACCGGCTGTTCGGCGACAAGGACGGGCTGCTGGAAGCGGTGGCCGAGCACGGCTTCGCCACGTTCCTCGCGAGCAAGCACGTCGACCCCGACCCGCCGGACCTGATCGCGGACCTGCGGGCCGGCTGGGACCTGGCGGTCGAGTTCGGGCTGGCCCATCCGGCGCTCTACACGCTCATGCACAGCGAGCCCACGAGGGCCGAGTCGCCCGCTTTCCGGGCCGGCATGGAGATCCTGAAAGGGCGGGTCCGGCGCCTCGCCGCCGGAGGCTGGCTACGCGTCGACGAGGAGCTCGCGACCGCGCTCATCCATGCCACGGCGCGCGGGGCGGTGCTCACCTGGCTGTCCCTGCCGGAGGACGACCGCCCCCCGGCCCTGCTGACCGCACTCCGGGAATCCATGGTCGCCGCCATCACCCACCAGGAGCCCGTCGTGCAGGACACCGGACCGGCCGACGCCGCCCGGGCCCTGCGCGCCGCGCTCCCCGAGCAGACGGTCCTCAGCGGCGCCGAGCAGCACCTGCTCCGCGAGTGGCTCGACCGCCTAGCCGCCGACGGCTAGTGCCGTCAGTGTCCGACGGTGGGGTAGGCGACCGCCCCGCGTATCTCCAGGGTGCGGGCGTCGAGGATCCGGTGGCGGGGGTGTCTGCCGTCCTCGTCGGAGTCGACCGTCGAGGCGATGACGGTGCCGGCGTCCACGAAGCCGCAGGTGCAGTTCCAGCACGACCCAGCGACGTGGTTCCGACGGTAACGGACCCCACTGACAACGGCTCAGTTGTGGGTGGTGGCGTCGGGTCGGCGTGTCTGCCGGCGCCACATGGAGGGGGTGGCGCCATGGAGGCGTTTGAAAGCGACGCTGAAGGCGAACGCGTCCTCGTAGCCGACCTGGTGGGCCACGGTCGCGATGGTCGCCTCGGTGTCCCGGAGGAGGTCCGCCGCCAGGGCCATCCGCCAGCCGGTGAGGTAGGTGAGCGGCGGCTCGCCGACCTGGGCGGTGAAGCGCGCGGCGAACGCGGCGCGGGACATGCCCAGGCGGGTGGCGAGTCCGGCCACCGTCCAACGCTGCCCGGGATCCTGGTGCACCAGGCGCAGCGCCTCGCCGACGGCGGGATCGGTGAGCGCCCGGTACCAGGCCGGGGGCGTCGCCTCGGGTCTGGCGCACCAGGCTCGCAACGCCAGTACCAGCACGAGGTCGAGCGCCCGGTCGATGACGGCGTCCTGTCCGGGTTCGTCACGGGCGATCTCGTCGGCGAGCAGTTCCAGTGCCGCCCGGGTCCGCGGTCCGGCGGGCACGATCGCCGTGGGCGTGAGCAGGCCCAGCAGCCGGTCGCCCACATCACCGCGGAGTTCGTAGGCGCCCCGGAGGAGGACCGTGGCCCCGGGCAGGCCGTCCCCGTACGTACGCGGAGCCAGACCGCGGGAGACGTCCGCCGCTGACTCGTCCCGGTCGATCACCTGTTTCTCCCGGCCCCGGATCACGACCTGCGGCGGGGTGGTCGGCGCGTCGGCGATCGTGTACCGGCTCGTCGCGCTGATGAGGGCGATGTCGCCGGCGGCGAGGCGCACCGGCGCAGCGTCCGGGTCGTCGAACCGGACCGAGGCGTTCCCAGCGAGCGTGGCCACGACCGTGAGGGGAGGCGCATCGACGAAACTCAGCGACCACGGTGGCCGCTGGACCAGTTTCCTGACCACTGCGTTCCTGGCGCGAGCCCGGTGCAGCAGGTCACTCAGCACGTCCATGCCCGCCCCCCAACGCTGGACGATCACAAAGGGCTTCTCGATTGTCTCCTCTGCCTGGACGAGGCCAGGAAATTCCCGCAGGCCCATGACGCACCACGACCTCGACTCCCTCGCGCGGCGCGCCGGCCTCAGCGCCCGGCATCTCGGCCGTCTGTTCCGCGGCCAGACCGGGATGCGGGGCGGGCACCGCACCACGGCCACGGCTACGGCTACGGCTGCGGCGCCCGGGGGCCGTAGCTACTTGCCCCTGAAAAAGTGTTTGGGCTGGTGACGGGGCTGGCGCTGTAGGACGGCTCTGTGCCGCTGGCTGGCGGGGGCATATCTCCCTC